>CBFGVM010000109.1:0-11086 GCA_965652015.1 uncultured Alphaproteobacteria bacterium | reverse complement strand
TCCGGAAATTTCGCGGTAAAAAGCCCGTCGCGCTCCGCCCTGTCAACGCCTCACAACCGGATGCGCTCTCACGTCATGGCCGGGCAGAAGCGCGTCGAAGACGCGCGTGAACGCGCTTATGCCCGGCCATCCACGTCTTTGATGCCGTAAGACTTGGAAGACGTGGATGCCCGCGACAAGCGCGGGCATGACGCGAAGGACCGAACACAATTGAAACCAGCCATCGCAGCCCAGAACGTGCCGACGCGCTCCATCATCCTCCTCGCGGGCGCGGGCTTCGCGAGCCAGGCGATGGTGCGGGTCACCGACTCGCTCCTGCCGCAGATCGCCGCCGACTTCGGAACCACCGTGGGCGAAGCCTCGATCGTGGTTGCGGCCTACGCGGTAAGCCACGGCACGATTCAGCTCATCATCGGTCCGGTAGGGGATCGGTTCGGCAAATATCGCACGGTTGCCGCGATGTGCGCGCTCGGCTCGCTCCTGGTCGCGCTGTGCGGCATCGCGCAATCGCTTTCGGCGCTCGCCCTTGCGCGCTTTGCTTCGGGTGCTGCGGCCGGCTGGATCATTCCGCTCTCCATGGCTTATGTCGGAGACGTGACGCCCTACGAGCGCCGCCAGCCGATTCTGGGGCGCTATCTGACAGGCCAGATCTCGGGCCAGCTGTTCGGCCAAGCGGCGGGCGGCGTGCTCGGCGATCTGCTCGGCTGGCGCTACGTGTTCTTCGTGCTCGCGGGAATGTTCGCGCTGGCAACTGCGGGGCTCGTCTTCGAGCTTGTGACCAACCCGCGTACTCGCGCGGCCCATCGCCCGGGCGAATCCGCGCGCGGTTTCATCGCCGATTATGCCGCGGTGCTCTCCAATCCCTGGGCGCGATTCGTCATTCTCGCCGTGTTCATCGAGGCGAGCGTCGGATGGGGCGCCTTCGCTTATGTCGGGGCCGACCTGCATCTGCGCTTCGCGCTGTCGTTTGGCGCGATCGGACTGATTGTCGGCACGTTCGGGGTCGGCGGGCTCCTCTATGCCGCTTCCGTTTCGCTGCTGGTCAACCGCTTCGGACAAGCGGGGCTTGCGATCTTCGGCGGGCTGCTTTTGGGGCTTGCCTATCTGATGCTCGCCGTCGCCCGCGTCTGGTGGATCGCGCCCATCGCGGTCACCGCAATCGGGCTCGGCTTTTATGCGCTCCACAACACGCTGCAAACGAATGCCACCCAAATGACGCCACAGGCGCGCGGCACCGCCGTGGCGATCTTTTCCTCCGCGATCTACCTCGGCCAAACACTCGGCGTCGCGACCGCGGCGCTCATCTTCGACCGGTTCACCGCGGTACCGCTGTTCGCGGCGACCGCTATCGCGCTGCCCGCCTTGGCGTGGTGGTTCGCGGCGAAGCTGCGGCGACACACCGTGCAGGAAGGCGCGAAAGGCTGATCGAGGATCACGCGTGCTGGAGACGCAATCGAGTAACAGACGTCTCGAAAAGTTCCAGTCGTGCCAAAAGTCGATCGCCTGTTTCTACGCCAACCGATCGATTGCGAGGCTGGAAATCATGGTTTACGGGTCCTCTTCAGGTCCGGCTCGTGAACGACCTCACACACACTAGTACGCCTGTTGTCTATCCTTCCTGATCGGCGGATGATCCTCAGCTTGACGCGACCAGCATAGGTCGGTCGACCATGCCGACGAGGTGACCTTGTCTCGCAAAGGGGCAAAGAGCCGAACACGCGTTACCGGTCTTCGTTCGAAGACAACGAAGGCGAAAGGGCGCGTTAGCCACCGGCCCAATTCACCGATCGAGTTGAAAAAGCAACTCGAAGCGCGCACCCATGAGCTCGCCCAGGTGCGGCGGGACCTTTCTGAGGCGCTGGAGCGGCAGACGGCGACCTCGGAAGTGCTGCGCGTGATCAGCAGCTCGCCCGGCGAGCTGGAGCCTGTGTTTCAGGCCATGCTGGAGAACGCTACCCGAATCTGCGAGGCGAAATTCGGCAATCTCTTGTTGTACGAAGGAAATTCGTTTCGGTTCGTCGCAATGCACGGCGCGCCGCTGGCATGGGACGCGTTGCGGCAGCGCGACCCAATAATCCGCTTCAGCCCCGTCAATCCGCTCGGCCGCGTTGTCGCGACGAAGCGATTGCAACACATCACCGACTTCAGAATGGAGCAGTCCTACATCGAACGCGAGCCGGCGCCGGTCGCCCTGGCCGAGGTGGCCGGCGCTCGTACTGTTCTTGTTGTACCGATGCTTAAGGAGAACGACCTCATCGGCGTAGTCGCCATCTACCGCCAGGAAGTCCGGCCGTTCTCAGACAAACAAATCGAGCTGCTGACGAATTTTGCGGCTCAGGCGGTCATCGCCATCGAGAATACCCGCCTCCTCAACGAGCTGCGCGAATCGCTGCAGCAGCAGACCGCCACCGCCGACGTGCTCAAGGTCATCAGCCGCTCGACCTTCGATCTACAGGCGGTGCTCGACACACTTGTCGAATCAGCAGCGCGGCTGTGCGATGCCGACAGCGCATCCATCCACCGTCCTCAGGACAATGCCTATCCATGCATCGCGAGCCATGGATACTCGCGTGAATTCCACCAATATCTGCGGGAGCATCCGATCGTGGCCGGCAGAGGGTCAGCCGTGGGCCGCGCGATGAGTGACGGCAAAATTGTTCATGTCCCCGATGTGCTGGCCGACCCTGACCATGCTCTGGTCGACCAAAGGAAGATCGGCGGATATCGCACCGTGCTGGCCGTTCCGCTCATGCGGGAAGGACTGGCGATTGGCATAGTCAGGCTGACACGCAACAAGGTGCAACCGTTCACGGACAAGCAGATTGAGTTGGTCCAGACGTTCGCCGACCAGGCGGTGATCGCAATCGAGAACGTGCGGCTGTTCGATGAAATCCAGGACAAGAACCGTCAGCTCGAGTTGGCGAGCGAGCACAAGTCGCAGTTCCTCGCCAGCATGAGCCATGAGCTGCGCACGCCGCTCAACGCCATCATCGGCCTCACCGAGATGATGGTCACCAATGCGGCGCGCTTCGGCACGGAAAAGGCGCTGGAGCCGCTGCGCCGTGTGAATGCCGCCGGTACCCACCTGCTCAGTCTTATCAACGAGGTGCTGGACCTCTCGAAGATCGAAGCCGGAAAGCTCGAGCTCAATCCCGAGCCTGTTAATTTGGCCCGGCTTATCGATGAGGTCGTCGGCACCGCGGGACAACTCGCCGAGAAGAACCAGAACCGCCTCATCGTCGAGGCGCAGGAGAGCCTGGGCGCGCTCACCGCAGATTCGATGAGACTGAAGCAGATTCTGCTCAATCTCTTGAGCAATGCCTGCAAGTTCACGAAAGAGGGCGAGGTCGCCTTGCGGGTGCGCAAGGTGGCGCACGGACACGACTGGGTCGAGCTAGCCGTTGCGGATAACGGTATCGGAATGACGGCGGAGCAGCAGGCCAAACTCTTCCAGGATTTCACCCAGGCCGATTCACTCACGGCGCGCCGCTACGGCGGTACCGGGCTAGGCCTTGCCATTTCCCGCAAGCTCGCACGCATGATGGGCGGCGACGTGACCGTGACCAGCGAACCCGGCAAAGGATCAGTGTTTACCGTGCGTTTGCCGGCCAGTGGCGTCACGCACTGAACCACAAGACAGCGAATGTCCGCAGTGGGAGCCGAAACCACGCGTGGTTTCGAATGCGCGCCTCCTTCGCATTGTCGAGCTAACGTGATCTGGCTCACCCGCTATTGCCAGCGAACCGACGATAATGGCGAAGCCGCCACCACGGCGAGTTCAGCTCGCCATTGGTGACACGTCGGCGATGCAGCAACAGGAGAGATGCGATGGCGAAGAAGCGATCCAAGCGCGGGTCGAAGACATCGGCCGCGCGCAGCAAGCGCAGAGGCAAGGCCCGCGCGGCAGCCACGGAACGCAAGGCACAGCCGAAGGGGATGATCAACGCTTGGGAGGACGATCCCGCCGCCGGCAATCAACCCAGCGGCGGCCAAGTCATCCAAAGGCCGGTCCCCGTTCTGCGCGATCAACCGCTCCCGATCCGAATTGTTCATCCGGCCTCGGCTCCGGAGGCCAAGCCTCATCCGCCGGGTACCGCGGAGTTTCGCTACTGGACTGCCGCCGAAGCATTGCGGCGCAGTGCCGACTTGTGGGGGGCATTGCTGCCGGGACTGTCCTGGGAGGTAGGCCCCATCCTGCCGGTGGACCTCGATTTCGGCGTCGACCTCAACGCCTTTTATGACCGCGTGGGCTTGAAGTTCTTCCACGGTGTGGCCGCGGGACGGACGGTCTTTTCCGGCGAGAGTCCCGACGTCGTGTGCCACGAGCTCGGGCATGCGCTGCTCGATTCATTCAAGCCGCAACTGTTCGACGCGGCGAGCATAGAGGTCGCCGCGTTCCACGAATCGTTTGGCGACATGAGCGCGCTGCTATCGGCGCTTCAGCTGCCGAGCGTGCGCGAGGGGGTGCTGGCGGAGACCGGCGGTGTTCTTCGCCGCGCGTCCCGGCTCTCGCGATTGGCGGAACAACTCGGCTGGGCCATCCGTCAATCCGCTCCTTCCGCAGTCGAGCCAGACTGTTTGCGCAACGCGGTGAACAGCTTCTTCTACCGAGATCCAGACACCCTTCCGACCACGGCGCCGGCGACGTCGCTGAGCTCGGAGCCGCATTCCTTCTCGCGCGTTTTCACCGGCGCGTTCTTCGAAGGATTGGCCGGCATGCTGGCCACGCAGGACACAAGAGACGAAGCTGCCCTGCTGCAAGTGAGCCAAGACATCGGCGCCATTCTGGTCCAAGGCATTCGCGCCGCCTCGGTCGTGCCGACCTTTTTCAGCCAGGTGGCCGCCAGCATGCTCGCCGTTGCGGCGAGCCGGTTCTCCGCTCAAGGTTATGAAGCGCCGCTGCGAAGCGGATTCGTGCGCCACGGCGTCCTGCCGCCTTCGATGGCAGTGGCCGCCACCCATGCGCCTGCGCGCATCGCAGCGCTCGCCGCAAGCCCGAGCGAATCAAAAACGCTACCAACCCTGCAACTTTCGGTCGCCGAGTACGGCCTTGGAGTGCCGTCCATCGTCGTCTATGCGGCCGCCGAGCCGAAGCGCCTTCAGGTCACCGGCGCGGCGCTGGCCGTCGGCGCGGCACCCTCGCCGGGCGAGGATCAGGCCGCCAAGTCCTTCTTCGAGGATCTGCTGCGACGGGGACGGCTCAAGGTCGCCAAAGCCGCCAAATCGGCAGCCGAAGTCGTGCGCGCCGCGGCGCCGTCGACCCACGAAACCCATACCCACGAACTGCGACGGGAAGGTAGACATATGGTGCTACGCCGGGTTCGCATCGACTGCACCTTCGATCACCATTGAGAATAGGCGCTTGGCGCCGGTATGATGCGCGGTGGAAGTCGGGGGCCAGCACGTGGCCGACCAATGCCGCGCATCAACGAACAGGCGCTGAAGAAGGAGCTTGCCAAGCGCGGCTTCGAGTCGATCTCGATCAAACGTGAATTGCCGGGCAGACGCCTCGAGGTCGACGCCAACAAGCTCTACCCCGTGCATGTCGAAGGGGGCGAGGCAATCTACGCGCCGGTCCCGATGTCGTTATCGGTCGAGCTTGATGCGCGCGGCCATATCATATCGATCGACCGCGATACTCCGGATCCGGCCGCGGTTGCGGACGCTGCGCGGTATGTCAAGACGCTGCGCGATAGCGGTCAGCTGAATGCCGCTGGGGAACGAGAGCCGCCATCCGGCGTCACTCACCGGATCGAGCGCGATGCGCAAGGCCGGCAAGTCCTGCGCCGCAAGCGATTCTCGATCAGCGGAGATTAGCAAGGCGCGTTGCGCTCGCGACTCCAATACCTGGCTTCAATACTTCGTGCTCAGTCGCGTGCGCGCGAGACGCGTTCGATCTCAGCGCGCACCAACTGCTCGACGAGGGCCGGCAGATTGTCGTCGAGCCAGGTCTTGAGCATCGGCCGAAGCAGTTCGCTGACCAACTCCTCGACCGTTCGGCCCCCGCGCGGCGGCGCCGTTTGGGCAAGCGCATGGAACGCGGCATCGACCGCGGCCGTCGTCGCGGGAGAAAGCAGGCCCTCGCTCGCGGGCCGCTCTCCTGCAAGGCCGGAGCCGGGCGCGTTTGACGCTTCGGCCGGCGCGTACTCCGGCCTCGGCACGTGCCGCGCCGTTCCCCTCAGCTCGGCCAATTTCCCGTCCTCGTCGCGCATCGCCGGGCCTGCGCTCGCCGCCGCGTGCGCCGCCGGCATCGCGGGCGGCGCAGCCGCACGCAACGGCTCTGTGCTGGCGGCTTCGGTTGGCGGGCTTTGTGTCGCCGGATCGTCTTCGGCGATGATTTTGCGGATGGAGGCGAGGATCTCCTCCATCGACGGTTCTTGTCTCGCAGGCTGCGTCATCGCGTGCCCCTCGAACCAGCCACCACGGTCTCAGCGGAATCGGCGTCATCCGTGGCGGTAGAACTATGGCACGCCGGCACGGGAACGCAAACACGCTCCTGGGTCCGGACGGGGCGCAACGCGGAGCGAAAAAAGATGCACCGAAGGGCCGGGACACGAAGACTAGCCTACCGCCCGTCGGGTGTGCGCACGCCGCCCCAGGCGTCGCGCACCTGCTGATAGTGCACCACGGGATCATAGACCTCGATCTTGAGCCCGAGGATTTGCGGCGAAAGCGCGCCGGTCGCCGCCAGCACCGTGTAGGACGCAACCACGCGATCGCGTTGTGCGGTGACGAGCGCCACGCGGGCGTTGACGAGGTCCTGCTGCGCGTTGAGCACGTCGAGCGTCGTGCGCTGGCCGACGCGGGCTTCCTCGCGCACGCCGTTGAGGGCGACCTCGGCGGCGGTGACCTGCGACGTGGTGGCGTCGATCTGCGCCTTGGCGGCCTCGAGCTGACCCCACGCCTGGGTCACCGTCGCCTGCACCTGGTCGCGCGAGGTGTCGAGATCGAGGCGGCGCTGCCCGAGCGTCTCCTTGGCTTGACGGATCGCGGCGTACTCGGCGCCACCCTGATAGATCGGAACCGTGAGTTGGGCGGCGAGCGAGGCCGACGTTTGCTCCAGCACCGCCAGCGACTGGGTCGAGCCGAAGTTCTTCTGCACGTTGCCGACGGCAGCCAAAGTGGGACTGAGCGCGCCCTCGGCGATCTTGACCTGCTGAAGCGCGATGTCGACGTTGTACATCGCCGTGGTGATCAGCGGATGCTCCGTGCGGCCGCGGGCGATTGCGCCGTCCAACGTGCGCGGCGAGAGCCGATCGACCGGAGGCGCGGGGGTGAGCCGCGCCGGCGGCGGCACGCCGATGACTTGCGTGTACTGCGCCTGGGCGGTGACGTAGTTGGATTCCGCGAGCGACAGCTGCGATCTGCCGCCGGAGAGCCGCGATTCCGCTTGCGCGACGTCGGTGCGCGTCACCTCGCCGGCGGTGAAGCGGTCGCGCGTCTGCCGCAGCGTCACTTCGAGTACGTTCACGTTGCTGCGCTGTAGCTCGAGAATGGCGGCGGTCTGCAACAAATTCATGTAGGCGGTGGCGGCGCTGAGCAGCACGTTCTGCTCGGTCGTGCGCAACGTTTCGCGGGCGGAGAAGACTTGGCCCTCGGCTTGGCGGGTGCGGCTCGCCGTCTGCAGGCCGTTGAACAATGTCTGCGTCGCGGTCACCCCGTAGGACTGTGCCGCGATTGCGCCCCTGGTAAAGCTGTACGTCGCGGCGCCGGTCCTCGGGTCGATGCCCGTCCTGGTCAGCTGATCCAGGTATTGATCGGTCAGGCTCGCGGTGCCGCTCACGCGCGGGCGGTAGCCGGCGAGCGCCGTGGGGACGTTCTCGTCGATGGCGCGGGTGGCGGCGCGCTGGGCATTGAGCTGGGGATTGTTTTGGTAGGCCTCGACGAGGGCCAGATCCATGGTGCCGGCTCCGGCGCCCGCGCCCACGAGTCGCGCGCCGTTGACCGCCTGATCTGCCGCAAGCGAGATGGTCGAGAAGGCGACGAATGCGGCAAGCGCTGCAATCTGCGCAGCCCGCGCCCTCGCCCGCCCCGGAGCACCCCCCCGCAGCATCCCCCGAACTCCAGCCGGCCGCCGTCCGCCCCTCGCGCCGCGGCCCTTCGATTCGCTACGCAAGAATATTAACCAGAATGGGGCTGTCTGAGGGGCAAGAGACGAGCGAAAGCGAGGCTTTCGCGAAAAGGCGCCCCCCTGGTGCTTTCGCGCCACACCTTCCGAAAAATCCGCATAAATGCGGCCTAGAAGACGAAAGCCGGCGGGACGGCAAATCCGGGCAGCACGGGCGCTGCGGCATCGAAGATCGGCCAGCCGCTGACATCGCCGGCGACCCGCCGGTAGAGCATCGCCTGCCCCGTTGGGGCGCGGCCGTGCACGGCAATGAGCCGGCCACCCTCCTTGAACTGGTGGGCGAGCCCGCGCGGCACGATCTCGGTTGCCCCATTGAGCAGGATGACGTCGTAAGGCGCCGCGGCCTGCCAACCCTGCGTCAGCGGGCCGGTCACGACCGTCACGTTGTCCGCGCCAACGGCCTTGAGGTTCTCGCGGGCAAGGCGGGCCAAAGGATCATCCTCCTCGAGCGCGACCACGGAGCGTGCGAGGCGTGCCAATAGCGCGGACGAATAGCCGGTCGCGCAGCCCACATCGAGGACGTGCTCGCTCGCGCTCACCGCCGCCGCCTGAACCATCTTTGCCAGCACCATGGGCTTGAGCAGGCAGCGTACCGGTTGGCCGGCGGTTGGCTCGGTGACCGCAATATCGAGATCGAAATAAGCGAGAGCGGCTTTGCTTGCCGGTACGAACCGCTCGCGCGGAAGCTCCAGCATGGCCGCGATGATGCGGGGATCCGTCACGTCGCTGGTGCGGACTTGGCCATCCACCATCATGCGGCGCGCCGCGGCAAAGTCGGTCATTGCGAGGGTTCCAGCGCGGGTGAGCGGCGTCGTCTTGCGGCAAGAGCCGGCAAAAGGCAAGACGCCGGTTGGCGCTCGCGCCGCGCACGAGCAGGAGGATGATCCATCGAGCAAATGCTGGCGGCGCTCGGTATCTTCGAGCGGCGCGCTGCCAGTCATTCCGTCATGGAACTATTACGGTCGACGACTTTTTTAGCAGCTCGCGTCCCCTGCTGCTCTACAATTGTCCCAATCTTCCTTCACAAGCGGGACTGGAACCCAAGACCCGGTGCCGATGCGCAATCGTCGGGACGTCAAATCCCTGACACGGCGCCGTGTTTACCATGGCTAGCAATCGTCTGCTCCATCGTGGTGGCAGTTTTGCGCAGTCCTATTCTCAAATGTCTGCTCAAATGTCATCCTAGGCTAAGGGTCCTCCCCGTGGGGGGAAGAAAGGCTCTGCGTCAACTCGCGCGCGCTCGCGAGAAGACAGCTTCGGCCTTTCCGCAGTGAAATGCCGGCGGCAAACGGAGGTGGGCATGTTCAAGAGCAAAGCACCGGAGAAAGATCAGAGCACGGCGGCAACTTTGGAAGAAGCGGTGGGGAGAGCCGTGCAACAGCAACACTCGGTCGTTGAGCACCCTCTCGGGCGCGAGCCGATGGCGAAATCGGGAACAAGCTCTTGCATCGGCTCCGGCATGTCGATCGTCGGCAATATCGACTGCAATGGTCCAGCGCAGGTCTTCGGCCGAATCAAAGGCGAAGTGCGCGCGTCTGATCTGCTGATCGGCGATGGCGCACAGATCGAGGGCAGCGTGATTGCGCAGGACGTCACGGTCTGCGGGCACATCAAGGGCACGATCCGTGCCGTCCGCGTCAAGCTGCAGGACGGCGGTACGGTCGAGGGTGATATTTTCCATCGGTCTTTGACGATCGAGGAGAACTCCGTATTCGAGGGCTCGTCACGGCGCGTTGAAAATCCAACGGACGCGCCGGCGGTCGACGCCAAACGCCCGCGGGATGAGGACGCGCGGAATTCCGCCCTGGCCCCGTATTTGCAGCGCGTTGAACCATCGGCATCAACTGAGTGGTCCGACTCGAAGGTCGAGCCGAAGCATTAGAACGCGCATTCCACACGTTGCCCGGCGGTTGCGCCGGTCAGGCGGATGACCCAGTCGGACCGGGGCTTCGCGAGTGTCTTCGTGACGGCCCGGGACGGCCTCAGACTGCATGTGCGCAGCTACGGGTTTCGCGTCGCTTCCGCGCTGCCGGTTGTGTGCCTGCCTGGTCTTGCGCGGACTGCAGCCGACTTTCACCCCCTGGCGGCGGCGATGGCGGCCGACCTTGCCAAGCCGCGGCTTGTATTGGCGCTCGATTATCGCGGCCACGGCCAATCCGAATACGATCGCAATCCTGACAATTACGCGCTTCCCGTCGCGCTCGCCGACCTCACGGCGGTCCTGATCGCGCTCGAGACGGCGCCGGCCATTTTCATCGGCACCTCCTACGGCGGCTTTCTCCTTATGATGCTGGCGGCATGGCGCCCCACGGCGATCGCTGGCGTCATTCTCAACGACATTGGTCCCGTCATCGAGCCGCACGGGTGGGTGCGGATCAAAGGCTACGTCGGAAAGCTCCCCGTTCCGCGCAATTTCGAGGAGGGCGCGGAAATCCTGCGCTGGTGGTTCGACGCGCAGTTCCCGAAGCTGACGCGGCAGGAGTGGATCGCGTTTGCTCAGGGCACCTGGCGCCAGCACGGCGGCCGACTCCTGCCCGACTACGATCCGAGGCTGGCGCGGACGCTGCAAAGCGCCGATCTGCAACATCTCCCGACGCTATGGAATCAGTTTGCCGCCTTGGCGGGGGTGCCACTGATGGTCATTCGCGGCGCCAGGTCGGATATGCTGGCCCAGACCACGCTTCAGACGATGGTGTCACGGCGCGACGAGATTGAGGTCGTCGTGGTGCCGGACCAGGGTCACCCGCCGTTCCTGGTCGAGCCCAACCTGATACGGCGGATTACGGAGTTCGTCGCATCGTGCGACATCGCCGCCCGGCTGTGACGGGGAATGATTTGAACCGGCCGCGCGGGTCAGAATGCTGTTGCCGTGAATGATTAACCCCATATAAGGACTACCGAAAGGCCACGTGGCGGAGTGGTTACGCAACGGTCTGCAAAACCGTGTACCCCGGTTCA
>CBFGVM010000108.1:0-11112 GCA_965652015.1 uncultured Alphaproteobacteria bacterium | reverse complement strand
CCGGGTCCCGGTAGTGGCGGTGCTGCACGGCGCGGTGGTTGGCGGCGGGCTCGAGATCGCGGCGGCGTGCCACATCCGGGTGGCGGAAGCCTCGGCCTATTACGCGCTGCCGGAAGGCAGCCGCGGCATCTTCGTCGGCGGCGGCGGCTCGGTGCGCCTGCCGCGGCTGATCGGCACCGCGCGCATCATGGACATGATGCTCACCGGCCGCATCTACGACGCCGAGGAGGGCCAGGCGATCGGCATCTCGCATTATCTCGTTCCCGCCGGCGCCGGGCTCGCCAAAGGCATCGAGCTCGCCAAGCATATTGCCGGCAATGCACCCATGACCAACTTCGCCGTTACTCACGTATTGCCGCGGATCGCCGACTCCGATCCCGCCGCCGGCTATCTCACCGAAGCGCTGATCACGGCGATCGCGCAGGGAGACGAGGAGGCGAAAGCGCGCCTCAAAGCCTTTCTCGAGAAGCGCGCCCCGAAGACCGTCCGCAGCTGACGAACTATGGCGACACAGGTCAAAGCGCGTCGATCCGAAACCGCCGCTGCGGCGGTGGTGCGGCTCGGCCCGCGCGACGTGGTAAGCGAGCGCAGAAGCGACGGGACGATGCTCCTGAGGTCCCCGCACTCGCTTGCGCCCTACCCCGCCAAGCTGACCGAGCGGCTCGAATATTGGGCGGCAACCGCTCCTGCGCGCACCTTTCTCGCGCAGCGCACCCCTTCCGGCTGGCGCAAGCTTGGCTACGGCGAAACGCTCGATTGCGTCCGACGCATCGGCGCGGCGCTGTTGCGACGCGACCTCTCTCCCGAGCGACCACTCGTCATCCTCTCCGGCAATGACATCGAGCATGCGCTCCTCGGCCTTGCCGCCATGTATGTCGGCATTCCCTACGCGCCGATCTCGCCGGCCTACGCGCTGATGTCGAACGATTTCGGTAAGCTCAGGTCCATCATCGATCTGCTCACGCCGGGCCTCGTCTTCACCGCCGACGGGCAAGCCTACGCTCGCGCGATCGACGCGGTGGTGCCCTCGGGTGTCGAGGTCCTCGTCACCCGTAATCCGATTGCGGGCCGGGCGACGACCTGGTTCGAAACGTTGCTCGCCCTCAAAGCAACAGGCGAAGCCGAGACGGCTCACGCATCGGTTGGTTCCGACACGATCGCCAAGTTCCTGTTCACTTCGGGTTCGACCGGCACGCCCAAGGCGGTGATCAACACGCAGCGCATGTGGTGCTCAAACCAGGCGATGATCCTCTCCCAGCTCGCCTTCTTTGCCGAGGAGCCCCCGGTCATCGTCGACTGGGCGCCTTGGCACCACACCGCCGGCGGCAACCACAATTTCGGTTTCGTGCTCTACAACGGCGGCACCCTCCACATCGACGAAGGAAAGCCGGTTGCGGGTGCAATCGAGACCACGGTCAAGAATCTGCTCGAGATCGCGACCAACTGGTACTTCACGGTTCCCAAGGGCTACGAGGCGCTGCTGCCCTATTTCCGCGCAGACGCGGAGCTGCGAAAAACGTTCTTCAGTAAGCTCAGAGTGCTGTGGTTCGCGGGCGCCGCCCTGTCGCAATCACTTTTCGACGAAATGCAGGAGCTTGCGCTTGCGACCCGCGGTGAGCGCATCATGTTTCTCACCGGCCTGGGTGCAACCGAAACCGCGCCCATGGCGATCGCGCGCATGTGGCAGAGCCAGGATTCGACCAATATGGGCGTGCCGGTACCCGGGGTCGAGCTCAAACTCGTTCCGAGCCACGGCAAGCTTGAGGCGCGCGTGCGCGGGCCGAATGTCACGCCGGGCTATTGGCGCCAAGGCGAGCTGACCGCGGGGGCGTTCGATGAAGAGGGCTTCTACAAGCTGGGCGACGCGCTCAAATTCGCGGACCCTACCGATCCGCGCGCCGGGCTGTTGTTCGATGGCCGAGTCGCCGAGGATTTCAAGCTCGCGACCGGCACCTGGGTCAATGTCGGTCCGCTGCGCGCCCGTCTCTTGCAAGCGATCGAGCCTTATGCGCGCGATGTCGTCATCACCGGCGCTGATCGCAACGAGATCGGCGCGCTGATCTTTCCGAATTTCGAAGCCTGCCGAGGGCTCGCCACTGCTCGCACGGCCGACGTGAGCAGCGATGCGCGCGTGCGCAAGGAACTGTGCGCGCGGCTTGCTGCATTCGCGAGCACCAGCACGGGCAGCTCGAACCGGGTCTGCCGCGCCATCCTGCTTGCCGAAGCGCCCTCGCTCGATGCCGGTGAAATAACCGACAAGGGCTCCATCAACCAGCGCGCGGTGCTCGAGAGGCGCGCCGCCGTGGTTGACGAACTCTATAGGCAACGGCTATCGCCACGCGTGATTGCGATCGAGGAGCTGGCGTGATGGCGGACAAGACGGCAGGTCTCACCGCGAGCTGGAGCGACGTGTGGTTGCTCGACGGCGTGCGCACGCCGTTTGCCGACTACAACGGCGCACTGGCGCAGGTCTCGCCGACCGATCTCGGCATCAAGGTCGCGCGCGAGGCTTTCGCGCGTTCGGGCGTACCGCCGCAGGATGTCGGCGCCGTGATCACCGGCTCGATGGCGCAGGCGAGCTTCGATACCTACTGCCTGCCGCGCCATATCGGACTCTACTCCGGCGTGCCCATCGAAGTGCCCGCGCACATGGTGCAGCGGGTCTGCGGCACCGGCATCGAAGTGTTGATGCAGGCGGCGGACGTTGTCATGCACAAGCAGATCGGGCTCACGCTCTGCGTCGGCGCCGAATCCATGAGCCGCAACCCGGTCGCCTCCTACACCATGCGCGGGTTCCGCATGGGCGCCGTCGACTTCAAGGATTTTCTCTGGGAAGCGCTGCGCGATCCGGCCGCCAACGTGACCATGGGCGACACGGCTGAGAATCTCGCGCGCACCTACCA
This sequence comes from uncultured Alphaproteobacteria bacterium, assembly GCA_965652015.1. Classification (GTDB taxonomy): domain Bacteria; phylum Pseudomonadota; class Alphaproteobacteria; order Rhizobiales; family Xanthobacteraceae; genus VAZQ01. Next base: position 8,209 of record CBFGVM010000108.1, on the reverse strand, counting down.
GATCACACGGCCCGAGGTCGACGCCTATGCCGCGCGCAGTTTTGCGCGCGCGGTCGCGGCGCAGAAATCCGGCTTCCTCGCGGGCGAGATCACGCCCGTCAAAACCGAAAAGTTCGAGCGCGAGGGATTTCAGCCGCGCGCGCTCAAGCTCAAGGGCGTGGACGAGCTTGCCGCCGACACTCATGTGCGCCCCTCCCCGGTCGAGACGCTCGCCGCTATCCGCCCATCTTTCGGCGGAGTGCAGACCGGCGGCAATTCATCCGCCATCGTCGACGGCGCGGCGGCGGCGCTCGTCGCCTCCTCGGACTACGCAAAGACTTCGGGGAAGATTGCGCTCGCGCGCATTGTCACCGGCGCGACCGTGGGCGTGCCACCGGACGTCATGGGCATCGGTCCCGTGCCGGCGATCAAGGCCGTGCTCGCGCGCGCCGGCCTCGAGCTTGCCGATATCGACCGCTTCGAGATCAACGAAGCCTTCGGCGCGCAAGTGATGGCGTGCGCGCGCGAGCTCGGCATCGACGAAGCCAAGCTCAACGTCAACGGCGGTGCCATCGCCATCGGTCACCCCTTGGGCGCAACCGGGGTGCGGCTCGCGCTCACGCTCGCGCGCGAGCTCAAGCGCGCGCGGCTGCGCTATGGCATCGCTTCGGCCTGCATCGGCGGCGGGCAAGGCATCGCGCTGCTGATCGAGAACCCAGACTTACCCTCCACGCGAAAGAACTGACGATGGACATCAAGGGACACGCCGCGGTCGTGACCGGCGGCGCCTCCGGTCTCGGCGCGGCGACCGCGAGCGAGCTTGCGCGCGCCGGCGCCAACGTGACCGTGATCGACGTCAATCTCGATGCGGCGCGTGCCCTGGCGCGGAAGATCGGGGGCCACGCGCTCCAGTGCGACGTGACCAACGCGGAGCAATCGAGCGCGGCGCTCAAAGAGGCGCGCGAGCAGTCCGGCGCCGCCCGCATCCTGATCAACTGCGCCGGCGTCGGGCCGGCCAAGCGCATCGTCGGCCGCGACGGGCCGATGCCGCTCGCGGAGTTCGAGCGCGTCATCAACATCAACCTTATCGGTACTTTCAACATGATGCGGCTCGTCGCCGCCGACATGCAGAGCCTGAGCACGCTTGCCGATGGCGGGCGCGGCGTCATCATCATGACCGCCTCGGTCGCCGCCTTCGAAGGGCAAATCGGTCAGGCCGCCTATTCGGCCTCGAAGGGTGGCGTTGCCGCGCTGACCTTGCCGGCGGCGCGCGAGTTCGCGCAATTCGGCATTCGCGTGGCCACCATCGCGCCCGGCATTTTCGAAACGCCGATGCTGCGCGCCTTGCCCGAGGAAGCGCAGAAGAGCCTCGCCGCCGCGGTGCCGTTTCCCAAGCTGCTCGGCCGCCCCGATCAGTTCGCCGCACTCGCACGCCACATCATTGAGAACGGCTACATTAACGGCGAGGTGATCCGCCTCGACGGCGCGCTGCGGCTGGCGCCGCGCTGAGCGAGACAGGCGCATGCTCGTCAATTACCGGGTCGTGCGCATCGAATGGGGCGATTGCGATCCGGCTGGCATCATCTATTACCCCCGCTATTTCGCCTTCTTCGATGCCAGCACCTCGGCGCTCATCGAGCGCGCGCTCGGGATGAGAAAAATCGACTATCTCAAGGCCTATGATTTCACCGGGCATCCGCTGGTCAACGCGCATTCGCGCTTTCTCCTTCCCACCAGGTTCGGCGACGAGGTGACGATCGAGACGGCCGTCACCGCGCTGCGCCGATCGAGCTTCGACGTTCGACACCGGCTTTATAAGGACGGCGCGCTCGCGGCCGAAGGGTTCGAGACCCGCGTATGGGTGCAAGGCGACCCCGTCAAAGGCACGATGAAGTCGAAGCCCTTGCCGCAAGCGGTGATCGAGCGCTTGGCGCAGAAATAGATCGCGGCCTTTTCGTGTCCCGGGCGCAGCGGTCCCGGAGTTACGACGCCGCAAGGTTCGACCCGGCGATGGGCCGGCGGTAGTCGGTCGTGCGCCGGTCCGGCACTTGCGAAGAAGGCAAGCGATCCATCGCCAAGGTCGCATCCTTCTCGAACGCACTCATCGCCTCGTAATCATGCCGCGCCCAAGTTGCCACCGGGATGGGGCCGGTGAGCAACATGAAATAGTCGTACCGGGCGCGGCGGTCGTTCGCCATGATGAACTGATAGTGCAGGCGGAAAAAGTGGAAGCGCAGCCGCCGGAAAAACTGGGACGAGAGCATGTCGCGGAACCGCAGCATCCAGATCCAGGGATTACAGCGTGTCCCATCCACCCGAGCGCCGATTCCTTCGACGGGATCAAAGTCCCAAAAATTCATGATGTCCGCGCGCGACTGGCACTCGATCCAGAGAACCGACGCTTCGACGGCAAGGCGAGCGGCGATCGCGCGCAGGCGCACGGCATTGGGATGTAGCGCGGCCCCCGGGGCGATGGAGCCGAGCGTGAGCAGCACCAGCGGCGGTCCGCGGCGGCCAACATCGGGATCGAGCTCGAGCGCACGCACAACGACCGCGGGCGCCAGCGCGCCTCCGCCGCTATGACCGACGATGATGATCTCGTCGGCCTCTTTGGCGCGGACGGCGGCGACGACGCGTTGCGCGCACGCCTCGATCGGCCGATCGAAACATGATGGCTCGCCGCGGGCGAACGCGCACAGATGCGGCCAGTGACTATTGATCTGGACCACGAACCAGCGGTCGGCGAGCGGGCGCAGCAGAGCGAAGACGCCAATTGCGCAGGCAATGCCGAGCGGCAACGCCGCCAGCGCGGACAAGCCGTACTTCGTCGCGAGATAGGCGGCGAGCGCGCCGCCGCCGACGGACAGCAAAATCCACCAGATCAGCATCGTTTGGAAGAAGATCAGCACGAGGCCGAACTGCCACGAGGTGCGCAGCACGCGCACGAGCGCGCCACTGACAAGGTAATCGATCGCCCAAGCCAGCGCGCGCGGCACCTGCCGCGTCATCGGCTCGGCCATATTGGCGCGAATCATTTGCTCCTGCCGCAGGAAGTCGTAGCGGGTCGACACCTGCCAGTTCGGCCCGGCCGCTTCGATGGTCCAGTGCGCAAAGTCGTCCGAATCGAGCTCGAGCGGCCCGACCTTGGCCGCAAGCGGCCATAGCGTCAGGAGACGTTTCCACGAACGCGCGAACAGCCGGTAATAGCCGTCGGCGCCCTGCGGATCGTAGCCGCTGACATAGATGACGTGCCGGCGAGCCACCAAAGCGCGCTCGGCGCGACCGCTTGTTGCATCAGGCACGGGAAGTCCCCGCAGCCGCCGCTTCGATGATGGTCATTGCCGGATGCCCGGTCGGAATGGTGCGCGCCAGGCGAAGGCCGGCCTGCTCGAATAGTACGGCATATTCCTCGACCGTGCGCTCACGCCCGCCACACAACAACATCACTTGCAGATCGAGCCACCGGCCGGGACCGGGGCTGTCGTCGGCGGGCAAGGGCGCCTCGAGCACCAGCACGCGTCCCTGCGGCTGCATGGCGCGACGCACATTGGCGAGAATGCGAAGGCAGTGCCGGTCCTCGTAATCGTGCAGGAGATGGCGGATGAGATATACATCGCCGCCCGCAGGTGCCGGCGTCGTGAACACGTCTCCGCTGACGAAACTCACGCCGGGGAGCGGTCCACCCTCCCCGCGCTTGGCGGCGGCGACGGCTTCCGCCATGTCGAAGAGCGTGCCGCGCAGCTTCGGATACGCGGCGAGCAGGGCGGACAAGAGCGAGCCATTGCCGCCGCCGATATCGATGACGTGTTCGAATGGGGAGAAGTCATAAGCGGCGACGATCGCCGGAGTCTCCGGCCCGTGCACCTCGAGCATCATGCGATCGAAGCGGCGGGCTTCGTCCGGATGCTGGGCGAGCCACTCGAAGAACGGTGCGCCCTTGAGCACCTCGAAGGCGGTGCGCTCGCCGGCGAGCGCGTCGTCGAGATGCGTCCACATGTCGGCGAAATAATCGTTGAGGAAGATCGCGGTGGTCCTGGTGTTGTTCGGCGAATGGGAACTCAAGAGCCGCCCGAGCGCCGTGAGCCTAAACCGTCCGCGTGTCGGCTCGGTCACGATCCCCAGCGTGGAGAGCGCGCGTAAGAGCCGGTAGACGCGATCGGGAACGAGCCCGCGCGCCGCGGCAATCGCCGCGTGGTCCGCGTGTCCGTCCTCCATCACGTCGGCGAGACCGAGCCGCGCGAAGGTTCCAACCGCACGCGTCACCCACAGGCTGCTCAACAATTGCAGCATTTTCTTGTGGAGCAACGCCGGACTGGCCTCGGAACTCTTGTCGCTCTTGCCGTTCACGATCCGCTTCCACCAAATGCCTCGCGGAGACTCCGCATAGACCAATTCGGCGAACGAGGCTAGGCACGCGCTTTACAGCAGCCACTCGGTCGTTGAGCGGAGCAAGATCCATGTCGATGCAGATGCACTGCTGATCGACAACAACAGCTCTTTGGCGGCGCTCATTTGCAAGCAGCGGAAGTTCGATGCGTGGAGGATGATGGATTTCACCCTGATCAATCCACCCGATCTGCTGATCTCGCTGCAGCAAAGCGGGCACGCAGATAGGACGGCGATTATGCCCATGAAGCCCGCGAACGTCACTTTACAGTGCTCGTCGCTTCGGGCTCAATGCCGGCAAGCACCGCTCAAGCGGGCATGCGTTTGACCAGGAGGAGATGATGCCAGCGCGTCGAAGCAAGCATCCCTTTGCCATGGCGATCTGCGCAGCCGCAGGATTGCTGATCGCAACATCCGCCGCGCTCGCCCAGGAGAAAACCTTCGAGCTCAAGCTTTCGCATTGGGTGCCGCCCACGCATCCGCTGCAGAAGGCGATGGAGGAATGGGGCACGTCGGTCGAGAAGGCGTCGAACGGCACGATCAAATCCAAGGTGTTTCCGTCGCAGCAGCTCGGAAAGGCCTTCGACCATTACGACATGGCACGCGACGGCATTGCCGACTTCACCTACGTCAATCCCGGCTACCAGCCGGGCCGCTTCCCCATCATCGCCGCCGGCGAACTGCCGTTTCTCGTCGGTGACGCCAAGGGCGGGATCCGGGCGGTCGACGCTTGGTATCGCAAATACGCGCCGACCGAGATGAAAGACGTGAAGTATTGCTTCTCCTTCATCCTCGATCCGCTCACCTTCCACTCGAGCAAGAAGAAAATCGTGGTGCCGTCCGACATCAAGGGCATGAAGGTTCGGCCCTCGCAGGCGACGGTGGCGGCGTGGGTGACGCTGCTCGGCGGCACCAATGTGCAGGCGAGCGCGACCGAGGTGCGCGACGTGATGGAGAAAGGCGTGGCCGAGGCGGTGACCTTCCCCTGGGGGTCGGTGCCGCTGCTCGGCGTCGACAAGGTGACGAAGTATCACATGGACGCGCCGCTGCACACGGTCACGTTCCAGTGGCTGATGAGCCCGCGCACCTACGCGGCGATGTCGGCAGCGCAGAAGAAGGTGATCGACGATCACTGCACCACCGAGTGGGCCGGGAAATTCGCCGACCCGTGGGCGGATTTCGAGCGCGCCGGCCTGGCCAAGGTCAAGGCCGAGCCCGGACACGAGGTCTATCCGATCACCGACGCGCAGCTCCAGGAATGGAAGAAGTCGGCGGAGCCGCTGGAGAAGCAGTGGTTCGACAACGTCCGCAAGGCCGGCGGTGATCCCGACGCCATCATGAAGGAGCTCAAGCAGTCGCTCGCCCAATACAAGGCGGCGTACTGACGACAGGACGCCAGCGAGATCCCCGGAGGCGGGTGAGGTCCGGTGGAGCGCATCATCAACGTCATCGTCGACGCCACGGAAAAGGCGGCGGGAGTTTTCCTCGCCGTCATCGTCGCCCTCACCTTCACCAGCATCATGCTGCGGGCGCTCCTCAGCACCACCATCCCCGACTGGTTCGATCTCTCGCGCCTGATGCTCGGGGTGGCGATCTTCTGGGGCATTGCAACCACCAGCTATCGCGACGAGCACATCCAGGTCGACTTCCTCTGGGAATGGGCAGGGCCGCGCGGGAAATGGTTGATCGATCTGTTCGCCACGATCGTCCTGCTGCTGTTTCTGGCGGCGTTCTCGTGGATGCTGCTGTTCAAGGTCGATAGCGGCTTCCACAGCGGCGAAACCACGTTCGACGTGCGCATTCCGATCTGGCCCTTCCACGTGCTGGCCTCGCTCGGAATTTGCCTCGCAACCTTACTGGTCGCGATCCGTCTCGTGCGCCTCTTGCGCGGTCAACCCGTCCCCGAGCCTCACCGCATCGAGCCGGTCCAATAGAGCGCGCGATGACCCCGGAAGTGATCGCGGTCCTCGGTTTCGTTGCGCTGTTCGCGATGATGCTGCTGCGGGTGCCGATCGGCATCGCCATGGGCGTCGTGGGGGTGCTGGGATTCGCGTCGCTGACCGCGCTCTATCCGGCGATGAATCTGCTGGCGCAGTCGCCGATCCGGGTTTCGACCGATTGGGACCTCGCGGTCGTTCCGATGTTCATCCTGATGGGCGCGTTCGCCACCGCCGCGGGGATGAGCCGGGAATTGTTTCACGTCAGCAATGTCTGGCTCGGCCACCGCCGGGGCGGCCTCGCCATGGCGACGATCACCGCCTGCGCCGGCTTTTCCGCCATCAACGGCTCATCGGTGGCGACGGCCGCGACCATGACACAGGTGGCGCTGCCGGAAATGCGTCGCGCCGGCTATGCCTCGGGCTTCGCCACCGGGGCGATCGCCGCCGGCGGCACGCTCGGCATCATGATCCCACCCTCGGTGATGTTCGTCATCTATGGCGCGCTCACCGAGACCGATGTCTCCAAGCTCCTGGTGGCCGGGATCCTTCCCGGCATCGTCGGCACCGTCCTCTACATCAACGCGGTGCAAGTCGTGGGAATGCTGCACCCGGGAATCATGCCGCGCGGCGAGCGCCACCCATGGCCGGAGCGCATCTCGTCGCTCAAGGACGTCTGGGCCACGCTGCTGCTGTTCGTATTCTGCATCGGCGGAATGTTCGTCGGCTGGTTCACGGCAACCGAGGCCGCCGGCATGGGCGCCGGCGGCGCGTTCCTGATCGGCGTCGCACGCCGGCGACTGACGCCTCGCTCGATGATGGGGTGCCTGGTCGAAAGCGTCCGCACGACCGCGGCGATCTTCACGATCGTCATCGGGGCGTTCCTGTTCGGCTATTTTCTCGTCATCACCCAGACGACGCAGAACGTGACCGCCTGGCTGCTCAGCCTCCCCCTCGGGCCCTACGGGATTCTCGCGTTGATCCTGGTCATGTACATCGTGCTCGGAGCCATCATGGACGAGCTGGCGATGATCCTGCTCACCATTCCGATTATCTTTCCCGTGATCGTGAAGCTCGGATTCGATCCGATCTGGTTCGGCGTCATCGTGGTGATGGTGGTGGAACTCGGCATGATCATGCCGCCGATCGGCATGAACGTCTTCGTGATCAATTCCTTGGCGAAGGACGTTCCGCTCTGGACGATCTACAAGGGGGTGACGCCGTTCATTTTGTCGGACTTCGTCCGCCTTGCAATCCTGGTCGCGTTTCCGTGGCTGTCGTTGGTCTTGCCCAATATGATGCGGTAGCATGCCGACCCTGTGACACCGCGTGAGGCCCTCGGAGACAACTCATGACGGCGTGTTTTCGGCATCGATTGGCCCTCAGCCTCGCGGCCGTCATTTTACTTGCGCCGTCCGGTCCCACGGCGTGGTCTCAAACGGCGGGAACGATCAAGATCGTCGTTCCCTATACACCGGGCAGCGGCCCCGACATTCTCTCGCGTCTGATGGCGGAGCAGATCGGCCGCGCGCAAGGACCAACGATAGTGGTCGAAAATCGCCCGGGCGGCGGCACGGTGATTGGAACCGAAGCGGTCGAGCGCGCCGAGCCGGATGGCCACACGGTTCTGCTGGTCGCGAATTCCTTCGTCGCCAATCCGCCCTTGAAGCGAGCGAACTACGATCCATCGACCAGTTTCGAGCCGGTCTGCTATCTCGCGTCGACGCCTATGGTCCTCGTTGTCCTGGGCTCGTCGCCGTACCGGACGCTGAACGATTTGATCGCCGCAGCACGCGCCAAACCTGGCGAGCTCGCCTTCGCCAGCGGTGGACCGGGCTCCTCGTTGCATGTGGCGATCGAGGTGCTCAAGCGCGCGGCGAACATCAATGTGACCTACGTGCCCTATG
>CBFGVM010000107.1:0-11180 GCA_965652015.1 uncultured Alphaproteobacteria bacterium | reverse complement strand
TTCACTGTCGATTGGATTCCGCTGGAAACGGTGCCGTTCCGGGGCATGGCCGACACTTACCTCCCTGACACCGAAGACGGGCTGCAAAAAGTGATTGCCATGGACTGGGAGAGGTTGATCCCGGCCGCCAGATCGGAACTAAAGAGGACGCTCGCGCCGCGCTCGCCTACCTGCAAGATCTGTCGGCAGCAGTGAAAAAGGCGGCTGACGAGCACAAGTGCCTCGCCGACGCCATGCGCGACATCAAACTCCCCAAATACGAGAAATGGGCGAATTACGAGGCCTACCTGCCGATGCATATCGAGCGGTATTGCGATTTCTATAGTCTTGGAATCTGACGTCCATCCCGGCTGGAGGGCGCCGGCACACCCCAACAACGGCCCGGCGACGGAAGGCGAAGCCGCGATAAACGCGAATGCCCGCGACAAGCGCGGGCATGACGGGCGCCATTAGGCGCTGCGGACAGCGGGAAGGCCGAGGTGGACTCGGCCGCCGTTCAAGCGAATTTAAATGCTCACCGCGAGCAGTGCCACCGCACCGATTCCCACGACCAGGATCAGCAAGGCCACGGGGTCGTAGTCGAGCCAATGTCTGCTTTGTACACTCATGACGCACCTCGCCCTGAAAAGCCGCATCCACTCTTGTCCACTCCCAGATCGAGGGCGGGCGGTGGTTTGCGTCTGTATTAGTCGCGGCTGCGGGGGCAGAGGTTCAAAATTGGCCTTCGGGGTCAGGGAATTGCTCCGGCGGCGCGCGGAGCTCGCGACCGGCGCGCTTTACCGCTAGAACAACTAATTGAAGCGGTTGACCTATTGGCCCCGCCACGGGTCGGGCAGCTTAGAACGGGAAACCTGCAACGAGCATTCTCAGAGCGCCCGCGGACGGCCGAGAATGGCTTTTTTGCGGCACCTTCGTCTCCTGCGCTCTTCCTTCACTGCATGAACCAGCCGTGACTCACGACCAGCGACTGCCCGGTCAGTGCATTGCTTTCGAACCCGGCGAAGAATACCGCCGTCTCCGCCACGTCCTGAACCGTGGTGAATTGGCCGTCGACCGTGTCCTTCAACATCACCTTCTTGATGACGTCGTCTTCGGAGATGCCGAGCTCCTTGGCCTGCTCGGGGATTTGCTTGTCGACCAGCGGGGTGCGCACGAAGCCGGGGCAAATGACGTTGGCGCGCACGCCATGCTTGGCCCCTTCTTTCGCGACCACTTTCGCCAGGCCGATCAGTCCGTGCTTGGCGGTGACGTAGGGCGCCTTGAGCACCGATGCCTCCTTCGAGTGCACCGACCCCATATAGATGATGCTTCCGCCGGTGCCCTGTTTGTACATCCGCTGCAGCACGGCGCGGGTGGTGAGAAATGCGCCGTCGAGATGGATGCTCAACAGCTTTTTCCACTCCGCGAACTTGAATTCATCGAGCGGCGCGACGATCTGGATGCCGGCATTGCTCACGAGCACGTCGATCTTTCCGAACTGCTCCACGGTGCGGGCTACGCCCGCCTCCACCTGCTGCTCATTGGTCACGTCCATGAGGATGCCGAGCGCCTTGCGCGTATCGCCGAGCTCGCCAGCGGCCGCATCGGCGGCCTTTTGATTCAAATCGGCGATCACGACACGCGCGCCCTCGCGCACGAAGGTTTTCGCGATCTCTTTGCCGATGCCGCTGGCGGCGCCGGTCACGATGGCGACTTTGTCCTTGAGACGCATGTCACGCCACTCCCGCGGTGGCGGGCTTGGGCGCCGCCTCGCGCTTCGCAGAAGGTTGGAGATAATCGTAAACGACCTTGCCGAGCCCCAGCGTGACATCGCAAATGAGATGAACCGCCGAGACGACCTCGAGGACGGGCAGCTCCGCGACGGGGGCAAGCGCATGCGGGGTGAGTGAAATCGCCGCCGGACCGGTCCACGCGCCCTTGAGCGTCACGTCCTCGAGATAATATTCGACGAGCTCGCAGATGCGCGGGCTGCCGTCGACGTGGGGAATGATCTTGAGCAAAAAATTCGGCGCCGCGAGTGAGGCGCGGACCGCAGCCGCGTCGGCGGCCTTGTGCTTGTATCCCATGGTGGCGGTGACCACTCGAACCGGGCCGTAGTCGAGCGCGCCGACCATTTGATCGATCTCGACGTGGAGCGTCGGATCGGCCAATTTTTTCGGAAATCCCCAGAGCTCGCGCCCGCCTGCGATCGGCGGCTCGTCGTTGAGGAACATGCAGTGGCTGTAGCCGCCCTTGCGGCCGCGGAACCGCACCGGAATGACCTGGCCGGTTTCGGTGTAGTCGCCGAACCCGGTGGAATCCGGCATGCGGATGAACTCGTATTTGACGAGCGGCTCATCGACCTCGAGCGGCTCCGGCACGACCGCACGCAATTTGTCCGGGTCCGTTCGATAGGTGATGATCATGAATTCTCGGTTGACGAAACGATAAGGGCCCGGCGGGTAAGCCGGGCTTGTCAGCGGCATGGCGAACGCGCGCGCCTTGACCTCTGCTTCCTTCATGCTGTGCTCCTGTGATGCAGTCGATATTGCGGCGCGCCGCGCTCATTCGCGGCCGTCGACCGTCTTCCTTTCTCGAGGTTTATTTGCCTCGGGCGCCGCCACCTAAAGACTTTTCCATCTGCGCTGCATCGCGCGCCATCTGCAGGCACACGAGCACTTCGACGTAGCTGGGAGATCCGCCCGTTTCCGTGGTTGCAACACAACGTTGGCGAAGCGCCGGTGAAAATTGCGTCCACTGCTTTTCCAGCTCGTCACGCGCGCTTTTCTCGTCCGCCAGGCATTGCCGCAGGCTCGTATCCAAGCTCAAGCTGTCGCCCATCTTCGCCGCCGCGCGACAGCCGGTCTCGACGTTGAGCGCGGGAACGCCGTCAGCGATCAGCAGCGTGCCGCCGAGCGCGAGAACCAACGCTGCTGGAAACATTTGCTCCCTCCTGCGGTGGCGCGCCCGAGCTGCGGCCGGACCGTGTGCCGCATAGCTCGGCGCCTGGGAGCGGTCAACGGTCTGTTCGAAGGCTATTGTGCCGGTGCCGCAGAGGGCGGGTTGAGCTTGCAATTGTTGAGCACGGCGTAAAAGCCCTTCTCGCCCTTCTGGAAGCTCACCGCGGCCGTGAACACGTAGGAGCCGCGCTTGGGCTCCTTGAGCTCGTACACCCACCAGTTCGTCACTTGACCGGGGCGATTGGAATACTGGGCGCACGTTCCATCCGGCCCGTCGACGAGCGGAACGCTTTGCAATTCGTAGCGATAATCTTTTGCATTGGGCCAGGCGACGCCGATTGCGAACGTCGGCCGCTCGTAATCCAGAGGAAACGGTTGTGACAGATTGTTCGGATCTCCGCAGTTCGGGAACGCAGTCACGTATTCCGCCCGCCCGCTGCAGATCATGATCGGTGCGCCGTTGCTCCAGTCGATCCCTCCGGGCGATGCGCCCCAATGGGTCCGGCAACAGGTCTCGACGGGGACCGCCGGCCATTCCGGCGGGGTCTGAAACGATATGCTCTGGCTGCTGATGCAGTAGTTGGTGGTGCAAGCGTATTGCGCCGACGCCGGCGCTGCAGGCGACACGGCGAGAAAAGTCAGCGCCAGAAAATATGGCAAGGAATTCATGGCCGGAATTCCAACAGACACTCTCTTGGGCATCGTTTCGTCCTCATGCCGGCCTTTGCCGCCTCGCCATGCTGATGTACACTACCACGTCGAATGCGCAAACGATCGAGCGCCAGTCACGACAACCCCCTCGGTCCCCCAACCCTGACGTCAGCCTCGCGTGGCTCGGGTCGCGATGCTGGCTCGAGTGCGCCACCTTTTGCCGCGGCTAAACTATTGGCTGGCGCGAAAACAGCAACACGTCGTAACCTCCCCGAGCACGCGACCGAGGGTAAATCCTTGGTCATGTTGGTTGGACAGAGGCGGCCATCGCCGGAGATGGCGGAAACGACGAAGATGAGACGCGCCGTCAAGCATCCGTGGTGCGCGGCCGGGGCTCGGCTGCCGGCAGTCGCGTGCATGGCGATGCTGCTGACGGCATGCGGACAGGAAAATCGCTACGTCGCCCCGCCGCCGCCGAAGGTGATCGTGCAATTGCCGGTCCAGCAGACGGTCACGCCCTATCTCGAGGCGACCGGCAATGCTGCATCCGTGAATACCGTCAAGCTGCTGGCGCGCGTGCAAGGCTACGTGCAGGAGATCAAATATCAGGACGGCGCCTTCGTGAAGAAAGGCACGCCGCTGTTCGTGATCGAGCCGGAGCCCTACAAGGTGCAGCTCGAGCAGGCGCAAGCGGCGGAAGAGGGCGCCAAGGCGCAGCTGGTCAACGCCGAAGCGGAATTCACCCGCCAGCAGGAACTGCAATCCAAGGACGTGTCGACGCAGGCCAATCTCGACAGAGCCCGCGCCGCCCGCGACACCGCCCGCGCGACCGTGCTGCAGACGCAGGCCCAGACCCAGACCGCCGAAATCAATCTCGGCTATACCACGGTCTCGGCCCCCTTCGACGGCGTCGTGACCGCGCGGAAAGTTTCGGTCGGCGAGCTGGTCGGCGGCGACCACACGAGCGAGCTTGCGACCATCGTGCAGCTCGACCCGATCTGGGTGTGGTTCAACCTGAGCGAACGCGACGTGCAGCGCGTGCGCGCGCAAATGGCGCAGAGCGGCGTGACCGTCGCCGAGCTGATCAACCAGGTTCCGGTCGAGGTCGGCTTGCAGACCGAGACCGGCTACCCGCACAAGGGCCTGCTCGATTACGTATCCCCCGACGTCAACCAATCCACGGGAACGCTGCAGGTGCGCGGGAACTTCGAGAATTCCAAGCGGTCGCTCCTGCCGGGCTATTTCGTTCGCGTTCGCGTGCCGCTGCGCGCCGAGCAGGCGCTGCTGGTCCCGGAGGTCGCCGTGGGCAGCGACCAGGCGGGCCGCTACGTGCTCACCGTCAATGCCGACGGCATCGTCGAGCAGCGCCGGGTGCAACTCGGCCAGACGACGGGCGAGATGCGCGTGGTCGAGAGCGGGCTCAAGCCCGACGAGCGCGTGGTCGTATCCGGCATCCTCGATGCCGTGCCGGGCCAGCAGGTCGATCCACAGCTGCAGACGCCGAAATCCGCGGCCGCCCAGCCGACCGGATCGAAATAGCCGCGCGTCATGATTTCGAAATTCTTCATCGAGCGCCCGGTTCTGGCGAACGTGCTGGCCATCCTCATGGTGGTGATCGGCGCCGTCGCGCTGATGCGGCTGGCGGTTGCGCAATACCCCAACGTGGTGCCGCCGACCATCTCGGTCACCACGCGCTATCCCGGCGCGAGCGCGCGCGCGGTGGTCGACACCGTGGCGCTGCCGATCGAGCAGCAGGTCAACGGCGTCGACGGCATGATCTACATGCAGTCCTGGAGCGCCGCCGACGGCAGCTACACGCTGATCGTCACCTTCAAGATCGGAATGGACATCAACTTCGCGCAGGTGCTGGTGCAGAACCGGGTGTCCAGCGCGCTCGCGCAGTTGCCGCAGGCGGTACAGGCGCAGGGCGTGACCGTGCAGCAGAAATCGACCGCCATTCTGCAGTTCGTCACCTTGACCTCGCCCGACGGCAGCTACGACAGCCTTTTTCTCGCCAATTACGCGACCATTTCGCTGCAGCCGGAGCTTGCGCGGCTGCCCGGCGTGGGACAGGTCAATATTTTCGGGGCCGGCCAGTATTCGATGCGAATCTGGCTCGACCCCAACAAGCTCTATGCGCGTTCGCTGACGACCGAAGACGTCGTCAACGCGCTCAAGGGCCAGAACCAGCAGGTCACCGCCGGCCAGCTCGGCATGCCGCCGTCGCCGAACACGCAAGCGTTCCAGTACACGCTCGACATCGCCAGCCGCTTCGACGACGTCAGCCAGTTCGAGAACGTCGTGGTCAAGACCGAATCGAACGGACAGATGGTCTACGTACGCGACGTCGGCCGCGTGGAGCTCGGCGCGCAGACCTACAGCCAGATCTTCACCCTCGACGGCAAGCCGGCGGCCGGCATCGGCATCTTTCAGACGCTCGAGGCGAACGCGCTCGACGTGGCCAGCGAAGTCGCGGGCAAGATGGAGCAGCTCAAGAAGAGTTTTCCGCCGGGACTTGCCTACAGCATTCCCTTCGACACCACCACGTTCGTGCGCGAGTCGATCAAGGAGGTGTGGAAGACGCTGTTCGAGGCGGCGATCCTGGTGCTGATCGTCATCGTGATATTCCTGCAGGACTGGCGCGCCATGCTGGTGCCCATGACCACGGTGCCGGTCACCATCATCGGCGCGTTCGCCGCCATGGCGGCGCTCGGCTTCACCATCAATCTCTCGACGCTGTTCGCGATCGTGCTGGCGATCGGTATCGTGGTCGACGACGCCATCGTCGTGGTGGAAGGCGCGGCGCATCACATCGAGCGGGGCTTGCCGCAGAAGGAAGCGGCGATCCAGGCGATGAACGAGCTGTTCGGCCCGATCGTCGGCATCACGCTGGTGCTGATGTCGGTGTTCCTGCCCGCCGCTTTCATCCCCGGCCTCACCGGCAAGATGTTCGCGCAGTTCGCGCTGGTGATCGCGGCCACGGCTCTGCTCAGCGCCATCAACGCCGCCACGCTCAAGCCGACCCAATGCGCGCTGTGGCTGCGGGCGCCGGTGCCGCCGAACCAGCGCAATTTTTTCTTTCGCGGCTTCAACGCCGTCTATGATCCGTTCGAGCGTGCCTACGCCCGCTTGATCGGCGGCATGGTCGCGCGCAGCGGATTGATGTGCATCGTCGCGCTGATCGTCATCGGCGTGGCTGGTTATGGGCTTACCCGCGTCGCTACCGGGTTTTTGCCGATCGAGGATCAGGGCTATGTGCTGGTGACGGCCCAACTGCCGGACGGCGCTTCGCTCGTGCGCACCAAGCGGGTGCTCGACCAGGTGAGCGAGATCGCCGGCAAAAATCCCGCCGTCGCCAACGTCATCGCGATTTCCGGCGTCTCGGCGCTGGACAACAATTCCACCCTGGCCAATGCCGGCGTCGCTTATGTCGTGCTCAAGGATTGGAGCGAGCGCGGCAAGGGCGAGGACTTGCGGTCGCTGTTCGAGCAGTTCAATCGCGACTTCGCCGCGATCACCGAGGCCCGCATCGTGGTATTCCCGCCGCCGCCGATCCAGGGAATCGGCAATGCCGGGGGTTTCGCCATGCAGCTCGAGCTGCGTGACGGCAGCTTCGATCTCACCAAGTTGCAGACCACGACCAATACCGTGATCAAGGACGCGCAAACGCAGAGCGGGTTGCAGCGGGTGACGAGCTCGTTCCGCTCCACCGTGCCGCAGCTCAAGGTAGAAGTGGACCGTGCCAAGGCGGAGACGCTGCAGGTGTCCGTCGACGAGGTATTCGCCACCCTCGGGGCCTATCTTGGCTCGAGCTTCGTCGATCAGTTCAACAAATTCGGCCGCGTGTTCCAGGTCTATGTACAGGCGGATTCGCAGTTCCGCCTGCGGCCGCAGGACATCGACCAGCTTCCGGTGCGTAACAAACAGGGGCAGATCATCCCACTCGGCACCATGGTGCGCATCACCCCGATCGTCGGGCCATCGCTGCTCAGCCTCTACAATTTCTATCCGTCTTCGACGGTGATGGGGCTGCCCGCCGCGGGCTTCAGTTCCGGCGAGGCGATGGCGCTGATGGAGCAGATCGCCACCAAGGCATCGCCCCCCGGCATCGGTTACGAATGGACGGCGATGTCGTATCAGGAGAAGCTCGTCGGGAATCAGATCTACTACATCTTCGCGTTCTCGATGCTGCTGGTGTACCTGGTGCTGGCCGGCCAATACGAGAGCTGGTTCATGCCGGTTTCGGTGCTGCTTGCGGTGCCGCTCTCGCTGGTGGGCCCGGTTGTGGCGCTCAAGGGTCTCGGCATCGACAACAACCTCTACACGCAAATCGGTCTTGTGCTGCTGATTGCGCTCTCGGCCAAGAACGCGATCCTCATTGTCGAGGTCGCGCGCGAGCGGCGCGTGTTCGACGGCAAGCCGATCATCGAGGCAGCGGTCGAGGCGGCGCGTGCGCGCTTTCGTCCGATCCTGATGACCTCGTTCGCCTTTATCCTGGGCGTGCTGCCGCTGGTGCTCGCAACCGGCGCCGGCGCCAATTCGCGCAAGTCGATCGGCATTGCGGTGTTCAGCGGCATGCTGGCCTCGACCTGCCTTGCCGTGCTGTTCGTGCCGTCGTTCTTCGTCGTGGTGCGGCGTTTCGAGGAATGGCGCGCCGCGCGCAAAGCCAAGCCGGCGGCGAAGGCGGCCCCCGCCGAGTAATTCAGCCGCCAGCCTTGAGAGGAGGGAGCCCTTATGGCCGAGCTATCGCGAGACGAGATTGCCGAAGTTCTCGGGCCGGTGAGCGACGCGACCGCCGCCGAAATCATCGCGACCGGGATCGGCAAAGAGGGACTGTCGGCAGCGCGGGATCGCGTGGTCCGGGACCGGAAGTCTCACACCCCAGGTCCCCCGCTCGCGCCGGGCCCCTTCGCTCAGGTCGTCGAAATCCTCGAACGAACGCACGGGATTTTGGGCGAGGGCGGCTCGAGCCTCGAATAGGCCCGGAAAATGGGTTGTGCAGACCGGAGCGCGGGCGACACTCGCGAGCCCGGAATCCAGTAAGCAGCGCCGGTGGTTATTCCGGCTCTCGCCGCTTCGCGGCCTCTTCGGAATGACGAAAGCGAGGGTTTGTCGGCCCGAGTGGCAGACTTTACGTAATGGTGATCACCACCGCCGCAGCCGCCACGAACAGGACGGCGATCACAGCCGTGAGCACCGCGATTCCGGTGGCCAATGTTCGCATTAGGCCGTCGCGGCGGGCCCGGAAGGCTGCCCGATGGGGCGGCAGGGTTGGAATTGCCGGTCGAGTATCCATGACACGCCTTCCTCAACAGGTGCCACTTCGCAAGCTGGTCGCCCTTAATTCGGCCGCCCCGGCCAGAAATGCGGCCATGAGCATGATGAAGCCGGGGGCAATCCACAGCAGCTCGGTGGGAATGATCGACATGACGACGAGCGGCTTCACGAACGCGCCTAGCATTTAGTGTGGCGGGCGCTTGTTCCGGTTCACGGTTTTTGCCGTGCCGGCGACAAAATTGCTCTTGCCGAGATCACTGCCGGGGTCGACGTGGCAAGTTAAAGCCATTCCGCCATGCGGATGCCGTCCCGCAGCATCGTCCCATTCAAACGATGAGCTCGACCGGACTGCCGATCGCAACGCCGAGGTCGCGGTCGGCGCGTCCTTGGTTCACGGCGATCTCGGCGAGGCCGTTCGAATTCTCATACCAGAACGCCGTCCCGGGCGGCCGATCGCTGAACGTCCTTGCGCGCTCCAGCACGCGGCCCGCCACGGCAAGTCGCGTGTCGGGAGGGAGCATCGCCGCCCGCAATCCGGTCATGGCGTTGCCGAAGTGATCGACGTACACGATCTCGGCAAGATCGTCGGGCCAGTCTGCGCGAGGCTGCGCGCGCTCCGCGCGCGGACGTCCCGGGGGCGGTTCGCCGCGGGCGAGCATGGCCGCGGCCGGCGCGAACAGGTCGCGTCCGTGGAAGCTCGCGGACAGGTGCTGCGGCTTGAAATCGATGTCCCAACTGCGTGTCTTTGCGGCGCGCCGCTCGATCAACGCGAACAAGCCATTGCCCGGTCCCACATACCAGCGACCGTCCGCCTCGACGACGACGGGAGGACGCGCCCCGCCCACGCCGGGATCGACGACGCAGAGAAACGTGGTGCCCGCGGCAAACCATGGCGCATAGGCCGCCAACAGATAGGCGGACGCCTTGGGATTGCCGGCCGGCGCGTCGGCGAAGAGATCGATGACCGGTACGCTTGGCGCCATCCGGTGCAGCACCGCCTTCATCTGGCCGGTATAGGGACCTTGCAGTCCGAAATCGGTGAACAGCACGATCATGGCGAATACTCATCTGCTGTCGTTGCCCGAAGCGGGGACCCAGAACCACCGTCTCTAAGAAGGTCTGCGCGGGCGCAGAGACGAGCGTACAACACGGCGCCGCGCGGAATGCTCGCGCGGCGCCGTGCAGAACGCTCGGGCGATGCGGGGCGTTACTCCCGCTTTTTCGGCTTGTCGGCGTCCCTTGCATCGCCGCCTTGAGGAGAGTGGAAAGCCTACCGCGTCACCGCGGCGATCGCCCGAAACTCATTGGCCTCACGAAAGATAGTCAATCTTGCTCGCGCGCGCGAGCCTTCGGCGAGACATCGTTGCTGCTGCTCGGCAACTGCGTATCGCGGGGCAGGGGACCCGCGATAAGGGGCCGTCCTCTTTGAAAGCGAATCCGAGCGGGGACAAATCCGCGATCCTTGGATTTGTCACTTATCAATCGTGGTCAGACGAAATTGTGCTAGCTGAAAAAGATGTGCCAGTCGCTGGAAACCGGAGCGTGTGGCACACCGCCTTCCGCTTTGATCGCGAACCCATCCATCTGCCAGACATAAACCACACCGTTGTCATGGCGCCATACAATGTCGCTGCTGCCGTCGTTGTTGACGTCGCTGATGTCCTCGACATGCCAGTCGTTGCCGACCGGAGCGTGCGCGATGGTCCCTTCCGCTTTGACGTTCAGCCCATCCATCTCCCAGATGTAGACCTGCCCGCTGTCGTGGCGCCATAGAATGTCGCTGTTGCCGTCGTTGTTGAAGTCGCCGAGGCCCTGGATCTGCCAGTCGTTGGGAACGAGAGCGTGCGCCACGCCCCCCTCCGCTAGGATCCCCAACCCATCCATCTCCCAGATGTAGACCTGCCCGCTGTCGTGGCGCCATAAGATGTCGCTCTTGACGTCGTTGTTGAAGTCGCCGATGCGCTCGATGTGCCAATCGTTGGGGACAGCAGCATGGGCGACGCTGCCTTCGGCTTTGACGCCCAACCCATTCATCTCCCAGATGTAGACCTGCCCGCTGTCGTGGCGCCATAAGATGTCGCTCTTCGCATCGGCGTCGAAGTCGCCGGTGCCCTGAATCTGCCAGTCATTGCCGACCGCGGCATGCGCGATGGTCCCTTCCGCTTTGACGTTGAGCCCGTTCATCTCCCAGATGTAAGTCTGACCGCTGTCGTGGCGCCACAAAATGTCGCTGCTATTATCGGCGTCGAAGTCGCCGCTGCCCTGGATGTGCCAGTCGGTGGGGACCGGGGCATGCGCCACACCGCCCTCGCT
>CBFGVM010000106.1:0-11229 GCA_965652015.1 uncultured Alphaproteobacteria bacterium | reverse complement strand
GATTCAGGATGACGGCGGAGAGGGTGATTTCCTCCCGAAGCCATCAGCCAGCGGGTTGCGAGCGTTGATGCGCCCTGAGCGCGGCAAGGCGATGGTCGCGCCAGCGCATGCGTGCAGCGAGTTGCTCGGCGGTGAAGGCTTTTCCCCATTGCGAGAGGATACGCGCAAGGTTCGCACCGCCATAGATCGAGGGATCTGCCGCGCTCAAGGCGCTCATGCTTTCTCCATAGCGCTGGCAGTAGTCCGCAATGCCGGCGGGAGCGTTGAGTTCGATCGTCTCGAACGGCCCCATGAATGACCAGCGCAAGCCCAAGCCGTCTTTCAGCGTCTTGTCGAGATCCTGGGGCGTGACGTAGCCGTCGCCGACCAAACGAAAGGCCTCCGACAGCAGCACCGCCTGCAACCGGTTCAGGATAAATCCCTCGATCTCGTGCTTGACGATGATCGGCGCCTGGCCGACGGCCTCGTAGATCGCCTTGGCTTTGGCGATGACGGTGGGAGCGGTCCACGGCGCGCCGACGAGCTCCACCAGCGGGACGAGATGCGGCGGGTTCACCGGATGCGCGACCAGGCAGCGATGCCGTCCTTTGAGCTTTTCCGTGAATCGGCTTGCGACGATTGTCGAGGTGGAAGAGGCGAGAACTGCCTCGGGCGCGGCGAGGTGGTCGAGCTCGGAGAAAACCGCGCGCTTCACCTCGATGCGCTCTGGCAGGCTCTCCTGGACCAGGGTCGCGCCGTCGAGCGCCTCGGTTAGATCGGCAGCGAGGCGCACCCGCGCCGCCGCCGCCTGCGAATCCTTGAGGAGGCCCCGCTCGGCCAGATCGCCGAGCCCCTGCGTCACGAAAGCGTGCGCCTTCTCGGCGACATCGCGCTCGCGATCGTAGAGCGCGACCTCGAAACCGCCGCCTGCGAATACGATCGCCCACGAGCGACCGATCAATCCGGCTCCGACCACGGCAACACGATTGTTCACATCCACAGCATCTTTCTCCTCAGCGCGAGGTCGTCCCGCAATGCGTGCGAGGGACCGGTCCAGGTCACGGAGCCGCGCTCAAGCACCACGGTGCGATCGGAGAGCGCAAGCGCAAGATCGAGGTGATGATCGACGATAATTATCGCCACGTCGTAGCGCAGCCGATCGAAAGCCTCGAACAGCTCCTCGGTGACGGCAGGAGAAAGTCCTTCGAACGGCTCATCGAGCAGCAGCACGCGCACGTCGCCGGCAAGGGCGCGGGCGACCGCCAGCATCTGCTGCTCGCCGCCCGAAAGGTAGTCCGCCGGCGAATGCCAGCGATCGGTCAGCCGCGGAAAATACGAGGCGATGCGCTCGTCGTCCCAATGGATGCCGCTGCCGGTCATGCGCTTGAGGCGGCCGAGCATGAGATTGTCGGCAACCGTCATTCCCGCGAACAAGCCTCTACCCTGCGGGACGTATCCGATGCCGCGGCGGGCGATCTCGGCTGAAGCCAAGCCCGCCGTGTCCTCGCCGGAGAGCCGGATCGCGCCGGCTGCTGGCGGAGCGATGCCGATCACGGTCTTGAGCAGCGTCGACTTGCCGGCGCCGTTGCGGCCAAGCAGGGCCATGATTTCGTGCTCGCGCACGTCGAGCGATACGGCGTTGAGAATGTGGCTCTTGCCGTAAAAGGTATCGACATGATCGACGACCAGCAGCGGCGTCGTGCCCGCCGCCGAGACGCGCGGCTTGGCGGCGAGCGCAGCAACGCCTGAGCCGATATAGACCTCGCGCACCTTGGCGTCGCTGCGCGCGTCCTCGACCGTGCCATCGACGAGCACCTTGCCCTCGTTCATGACGGTCACATGATCCGCGATTTGGAACACGCGATCGATGTCGTGCTCGACCAGCAACACGGCAATTTCCGCTGAAATGGTCGTGAGCAGCGCGGCAATCCGCGCGCGCTCGGCGGCGGCAAGCCCGGCGAGCGGCTCGTCGAGCAACAGAATGCGCGGCCGCGTGGCAACGGCGAGGCCCATATCGAGCAGTCGCTGCCCGCCGTAGGACAGCGACGCCGCCTCCGCGCGTTCCATGCCGGCGAGGCCGACAAAGGCGATAAGTTCGGCAGTCTCGTCGTTCACGTCCGCCATTGCCGCGGCCGACGTCCACAGCGCGAAACGCTTGGTGCTGCGTGCCTGCACGGCGAGCCGCAAGTTCTCCCGGGCCGACAATCCGCCGAACAGATTGGTGATCTGGAACGAGCGGCCGACGCCCGCCGCGGTGATGTCCTCCGCCTTCAGGCCCGCGATCGAGCGGCCTTCGAGCTCAATTACCCCGGCGTCCGGCGGAAAGAGGCCCGACAGGAGGTTGAAGGCGGTGGTCTTGCCGGCGCCGTTCGGGCCGATCAACGCGTGCAACGTGCGGTCCTTGACCGCGAGGTCGATGCCGTCGACCGCGTGAATGCCGCCGAATCGCTTGACCAACCCGCGCGCCAGCAGCACCGGCGCTTCGCTTGCGGCGGCGCGCCGATAGACCTGCGGCAGTCCTGCATGCTCGCTGACGCGACGGCCGGCCATGGCGGCGGCTTCGATCGTGCGCTTGCGGAACGGAGCCATCATTCGTCCAGCGACGCCGACAAGGCCGGTCGGCGAGAACACGATGAAGCCGACGAACAGCAGGCCAAAATAGAACAGCCAGTGTGGCGTCCAGATCGATAGAAACTCGCGAAAAAGGATGAAGAACAACGCACCGAGCGCGGGTCCGAGAAAGCTGCGCATGCCGCCGATCACCACCATGGCGACAAGCTCGCCGGAGAAGGCTACCGCGAGCGGCTCGGCCGAGGCGAAGCGATGATTGAACACCGAGAGCGCGCCTGCGATCGCCACCACGGTCGCCGACAGCACGAAGGCGATCAGTTTGTAGCGATTGGTCGGATAGCCGAGGAAACGCGCGCGCTCCTCGTTCTCGCGGATCGCCACCAGCACGCTGCCGACCGGCGAGCGGTGGAAGCGCCAAAGCAGGTAGCACACCGCCATCCCGATCGCCGCGACCGCCCAGTAGTAGAAGCGGTCGGATTCGAGATCTACGCCGAGCACGCTCGCGCGAGTCACGCCGCCCAATCCGCTCTCGCCTCCGGTGAGCTCGGTCCAGCGATAGGCTATGGCGAACAGCAGCGCGGTGAGCGCCAGCGTGAGCAGCGAGAAATAGACGCCGCGCCGGCGCAGAATCAGCGCCCCGGAGAGGAGCGCGGCCGCCGCGACAAAAAACATCGCGAACAGGAACGGGAGAATGATCCCGCCGGGAAACCAGTAGCGTTGGCTCAATGCGGCGGCATAGGCGCCGAGCCCGAACCACGCACCGTGCCCGAACGAGACCAGGCCGGTATGGCCGACCAGCACGTTGAGTCCCATGCAGGCGATGGCGAACACGATCACGTCGACTGCCGAGCGCAGCGGCAGGCCGACGAGATCGAGCGCGAATGGCAGCAGCGCAAGCGCAAGCGCCGCAATGAGAAGCGGGGCGTGTTCATCGCGCATGCCAGCTACTCGAACTTTTGGATGCGCTCGCCGAACAGGCCGCGCGGACGCACCAACAGCACCAGCGCCATCAGCAGATACATCGAGGCTTCGCCCCAAGACGGGTTGAAATAGATGGTGATGCCGCGCACGATCCCGACCAGCACCGCGGCGGCAATGACGCCCCAGAAGGAGCCCAAGCCGCCGATCACGACCACGACGAAGGCCGCGGTGAGGATCTCGGCGCCCATTGCGGGGTGCACGCCGGCGATCGGCGCGAGCAGCACGCCCGCCAGGCCCGCCAGTCCGACGCCGAGAGCGGCGATCGCCGTCATGTAGGGCGCAAGCGAAATGCCGAGCGCGCCCACCACGTCGGGGTTCTGCACGCCGGCACGCACGACGCGGCCGAACGCGGTGTGGTAGACGACGAACCAGGTCGCCGTCACGGCGGCGGCCGCGATGCCGAGGATGATGAGGCGGTAGCGCGAGTAGATGAAGTCGCCGACCAAGATCTGCCCGCGCAATTCGGACGGGATCGAGAACGGCAGTGGCGTTGCGCCGAACACGATGCGCAAGCCTTGCTCGATCACCATCGCGAGCCCGAAGGTCAACAGCAGGCTCAGGATCGGATCGGAGCGGTAGAAGCGGCGAAACAGCAGGCGCTCGACCGCAATCCCGATAAGACCGACGGCGAGGGGGGAAGCGACGAGGGCGCCAGCGAACCCGATGCGGTCAGTCAGGATGACGGCGAGATAGGCGCCGATCGCGTAGAAGCCGCCGTGCGCGAGATTGACGATGCCGCCGAGCGCGAAGATCAGCGACAGGCCGAGGGCAATCAGCAGGTAATACGCGCCGACCAGGAGGCCGTTGAGAACCTGCTCGAGGATGAAGACGAGCTGCACGCGGCCACTCGGGAAAGGAGAATGCAAGCCGTTGGATCAGGTCACGCTATGTCGTCCCCGCGCATAGCGCGTCGAAGACGCGCGTAAACGCGCTTATGCTGGGGACCCATGATCACCGTTCTTGCGCGGGGACGACAACTAAACTGAGTTGAGGTAATTCCACGCCGCCTCTAATCACCCGATCTTGCAGGTGCCGTCCTTCGGCGGGGCGATGATCTCCATGTCCTCGTTCGCAGCGGGGACCGCGCCGAGCGCGTCGTAGATGTCCCACTGGTCCTTCATCTTGGTGGGATCCTTCGCGCGCACCGCGTACATCTCCATGACCATCTGGTTGTCGTAGGGACGGAAATACGCTTCGCGCGCCTTCATGACGTCGAACTTGGCGCCCTTGCGCAGATGATCGGCGAGCTTTTGCGGATCGGTCGACTTCGTCTCGGTCATCGACTGCGCCACGATCTTGAGCGAATTGTAGTCGCCCCACGATTGATTGTCCGGAAGCTTGCCGTATTTCTTCTGGAACGCCTCGACGTATTTCTTCGAGCTCGGCGTATCGACGAGGTGGTGCCACACCAGCGGCCAGATGCCGGAGAAATTGCCCTTGCCGGCGCCCCATGCGACCACGGTATCGAAGCCGAAGCCGGCGACCGGGAACGGCAGCCCGTATTCGGAATATTGCTTGAGGAAGCTCGTGATCTGGTTGCCGGCGAGATTCGACACCACGAGATCGGGCCGCGCTTGGCGGACTTTCAGCAGATAGGGAGAAAAGTCGGTCGCATCGGTCGGCACCAGCTCGTCGGCCGCGAATTGGCCGCCGTTGGTCTCCATGAATTTTTTCGCAACGCGCAGAAGGTCGTGGCCAAAAGCGTAGTCGGCCGTCAGCGAGTACCACTTCTTGCCGCGCACCAGGTTCTCGCGCAGCAGGTATTGGCCGACCGCCATCACATACATCGAGTTCGCGCCCTCGATGTGGAACATGTACGGGTTGCAGCTTGAGCCGCGCAGTGCGTCGGAATTGCAGCCGGTGTTGATGTACACGGTCTTGAGACGATTTGCGACTTGACCGATTGCCAGACCGGAAGCCGAGGAGATTTCGCCGATGATCATCGCGACCTTGTCGCGTTCGATCAGGCGCTCGGCTTTGGCGGAAGCGGTCTGCGGATTGACCGAGTCCTCCATGACAAGCTCGATCTTGCGGCCCATCACGCCGCCCGAATTGTTGATCTCGTCTGCGGCGAGCCGGACCCCCATGACCGCGTATTCGCCGAGCGGCCCGAGAAAGCCGGTGAGCGGGGTGAGATGTCCGATGCGGATCGCATCGGCTTGCCCGCGCACGACCGCCGGCATGCCGACGCCAGCGAGTAGCGCCGAGCCGGCCGCGCTTTTGATGAGCGCACGGCGTGACAAACTGGACGTCATGGCGTTTCCTCCGTTCGAAAAGCTTTATCCGGTTTGATAGATGGTCCGCCGGCTGCCGGCAGTCAGCGCGCTTCCGTCGGCTTTACTTGCCACAAAAGGCATGTATCACTCAAGGAGTTGGCGAGCGGCGACGGCGAAATGGCAGTGGCACCCGAGAAGATCGACATCAAGCTCAATATCAACGGTCACGATTACGCGGCTCGGGTCGAGCCGAGAAAGACCCTGGTCGATGTCATCCGCGACGAGTGCGGACTCACCGGCACGCATATCGGCTGCGAGCACGGCGTCTGCGGCGCGTGCACCGTGATTCTCGACAACGAGGCGGTCAGATCCTGCCTGATGTTCGCCGTGCAGGCCCAGGGCAAGCGCATCCGCACAGTGGAAGGCCTTGCCGACGGCGACAACCTGCACCCGGTGCAGACCGCCTTCATCGAGCATCACGCGCTTCAGTGCGGCTTCTGCACCCCGGGTTTCCTGATGCTGACGGTGAACGCGCTGGAGACCAATCCCGACCTCACGGATGACGAGATTATCGATCTTCTGTCGTCCAATCTCTGTCGCTGCACCGGATATCAGAACATCGTCAAGGCGGTGCGCAGCACGGTTGCCGAGATGCGGCGTGCGCCCGCGCGCTGATGTCGGCATCTCGGTTGCGAACGCCAAGCAAAATCCAAGGACCGCGTGCCGATCGACGTTCACGCCCATTATGTTCCGCCGCAATTGATTGACGCGGTCGCCACCCGCGGCAAGGAGGTCGGCGTGCGGCTCGTTCCATCCGCCGGCGCGCCGCCTGCGCTGCATTTCGATTACGGCTTCAAGGTTCGGCCGTTCTTTCCCCGCCTGATCGAGCCGGTCGCGGAGCGGCGCGCCTGGCTCGACGCGCAGGGCATCGAGCGCCAGATCGTCGGGACCTGGCCCGACATATTCGGATACGGCCTCGCTCCCGATACTTGTATCGCCTGGCATCGCATGCTCAACGATACGCTGGCGGCGTGGTGCGTGGACAATTCGGATCGCTTCGCCTGGATCGCGTCGGTTCCGCTCATTCGAGCCGAGGCCGCCGCGGAGGAAACCGCGCGGGCCGCTGCGCTGGGGGCGTGCGGCGTGATCGTCTCGTCCAATGTCGAGAACGTCAATCTCGGCGAGCTGCCCCTGGACGCGTTCTGGCGCAAGCTCGAAGAGCTCGGCTTGCCGGTGCTGATTCATCCGGTTCTGGTGGGGCCCGCACCGCGCGCCGCCAAGTTCGGCCTCGCCCAGGTTGTGCAATACACCTTCGATACCACTCTCGGGGTCGGCTCGCTGCTGATGTCCGGCGTGCTCGACCGTTTTCCCCGGCTCAAGTTGCTACTGGCGCACGGCGGCGGCGCCTATCCTTATCTCGCCGGCCGCTTCGACGTCATGCATCGGCGCATGGACCGGGCCGCCCAAGGCAACGTCGCGGCCAAGGCGCCGTCCGCCTACGCCGCACAGATGGCTTATGACAGTATCGTCCATGCACCAAAAGCGCTGCGCTTTCTCATCGACGTGGTCGGACTTGATAATGTCGTGCTCGGAACTGACTACTCCTTCCCGCCGGCCGACATGGAGCCGCTCGCGCTGCTGCGCTCGGCGGGCTTATCTGCCGCCGAGACCGAGATTATCGCCGATGCAAATCCGCGCCGCGTCTTCGCGCGTCTGCGCTGAGCAATAGCGAGGCATGGGACGCATGGCCGGCGATGCCAAGAGGAGTAGCAGTCGGGGCTGGGTCGGCCGCTCCATCCGCCGCCTGGAGGATCCCACACTGGTCGTGGGTCATGGCCGGTTCACCGGCGACCTGCCTGCGGCGTGCTGGGTCCGCTTCGTGCGAAGCTCGGTCGCTTCCGGGCGCATCATCCGCATCGCGGCGCCCGAGGGCGCGATGGTTCTCACCGCCGCTGATATGATGGCGGTGAAGCCGATCCGACCGATGTTGCACAAGTTCAATTACGTGCCGATCAGTCAGTCGGTGTTGGCAAAGGATGTGGTGCGGTTCGTCGGTGAGCCGATCGCTGCGGTGGTCTCGCCGACGCGCGAAGAGGCCGAGGATATTGCCGATCGTGTCGAGGTCGACATCGAAGAGATGCCGGCGGTGGTCGGCGCGGCTGCCGCGCTCGCGGACGGCGCACCGCTGGTCCACGCCGAAGCCGCCGGAAACGTCGCCGTCGAAGGGGGGATAAAGACGCCGGAGTTCGACGCCACGGTGGCGCGCGCATGCCGGCGCATCAAGCTCGACATCCGCTCGCATCGGCAGAACGCGCTGCCGATGGAGCCGCGCGCCGCGCATGCGGTCTGGGATGCCACGAGCGGGCGCATCAGCCTCACCTGCGCGACGCAGATGCCGCACGGCGTGCGAACGATCATTGCCGATCTGATCGGAATGCCGGAGTCGGATCTGCGGGTGATCGCGCCGGATGTCGGCGGCGGGTTTGGGCAAAAGATGTCGCTGGCAGCTGAATTCGTTGTCGTGACCTGGCTCGCGCGCAAGCTCAAGACGTCGGCGGCATGGGTCGAGGACCGGCGCGAAAATCTGGTCGCCTGCTTCCACAGCCGCGATCAGTCGATCTCGCTCGAGGGCGCGTTTGACGGTGACGCCAAGCTGATCGGCCTCGCGGCGGATATCGTCGCCGATGTCGGCGCCTATTCCTGCTATCCCACCACCTGCGCGGTTGAGCCGCTGATGGCCATGGCGGAGCTGCCCGGCCCCTACGACGTGCGCGAATATTCCTGCACCTCGCGCGGCGTCCTGACCAACACCTGCCCGATGGCGCCGTACCGCGGCGTCTCGCGTCCAGTGATCACGTTCGCGATCGAGCGGCTGATGGACAAGGCGGCGGCCGCCTTCGGCCTTGATCCGTTCGAGATCCGCCGCCGCAACCTGGTCAAGGTGTTTCCCCATAAATCGGTGACCGGTCTCGTGTTGGACGAAGCAAGCTATATCGAAACCATGGAGACGGCGGTCAAAGCCGCCGACGCGCCGGCGTTTCGTGCTCGCCAGCGGCAAGCGCACGCCGAAGGCCGCTATCTTGGTCTCGGCGTCGCCACCTTCTGCGAGCGCACCGGCTATGGCTCGCAAGCGTTCGCCGCGCGCGGCATGGAGGTGACGCCCGGCTGGGAGACCGTCGAGATGACCATGGATCCATCCGGCTTCATCGAGGCGCGGATCGGCGCGTCCCCGCACGGACAGGGCCTGCGCACCACGCTCTCGCAGATCATCGCCGATGAGCTCGGCACGTCGCCGGAGCGCATCAAGATCGTGCACGGCGACACCGATCGCACGCCCTACGGGTGGGGGACCTTCGCCAGCCGCTCGCTGGTGATCGCCGGCGGCGCGACCTTGCTGGCGGCGCGCAAGATCCGCGCCAAGCTCACGACGCTGGCCGGGATCTTGCTCGAAGCATCGGCCGAGGACATCGTGCTCGAAGCCGATGCGGCGCGCGTCGCCGGAACGGACCGTTCCATTCCGATGGCGACCCTGGCGCGCGCCGCGTATCATCAGACTCATCGTTTCAAGGGCGAAGTTGCGCCAGGGATCGCCGAGAGCGCGAGCTATGACCCGCTCGGCACCTTTTCCAACGCCTGTCACATCGCCGTGGTCGAGGTGGACGTCGAGACCGGGTGCGTCAGGCTCGAAAAGTTTCTCGTCGCCGAAGACGCCGGACGCTTGATCAATCCCATGATCGTCGACGGGCAAATCCACGGCGGCGTCGCCCAAGGAATTGCGAACGCGCTGTTCGAGGAGATCATCTACGATGACAGCGGCAATATTCTCACCGCGAGCCTGGCGGACTATCTGCCGCCGACTGCGCGGGAAATGCCGCACATCGAAATCCATCATCTTGAGACGTTGACGGAAGCGTCCGTCACCAAGGCAAAGGGGCTCGGGGAGGGCGGTGCGATCGGCGCGCCGGCGGCGGTCGTCAACGCCATCAACGATGCCCTGTCGCCGTTCGGCGTATCGATCGACGAATTTCCGGCAACCCCACAGCGCATCCGCGCGGCCTTGCGCACCGCCGGCGCGGCAAACAAGGGATGCGTCCCGGTCGAACGAGAGACGACCAGTGAGCCCGGGGCTTGACATGAGCATCGTCGGCACTTCGGTGAGGCGTCTCGAAGACCCGCCGCTGGTGACGGGCCGTGGCGCCTTTGCCGCCGATGTCGCGTTTCCCCACATGCTGCACATGCGCCTGGTGCGCTCCGCCCACGCGCATGGTCGTATCGTGTCGATCGATGCCAGCGCGGCGCTCGCGCTGCCTGGCGTCGCGGCCGTGTGGACCTCGGCCGACGTCGCCGAGATTCCTCCGATCGATTTTCGTCTGACGCGCGTCGAGGGCTTGGCGCCCTATCGCCAACCCATCCTCGCCCGCGAGCGCGTGCGCTACGTGGGCGAACCGGTCGCCGCCGTGTTCGCGACCGACCCATACGTGGCGGAGGACGCCGCCGATCTCGTCGCCGTCGAAGTCGAAGACTTGCCGGTTGTCCTCGACGCGAGCGCGCCGCCGAGCGAGTTCGAGCCGGGCCGCTCGACCGAGCCGGCGATCGTGGAAAAGGCTTATGGCGACGTCGCGGCCGCGTTCCGCGATCCGGCGCTCGTGGTGGAGCTCGATCTCGCCATCGGGCGCCATTCGGGTGTCCCCTTGGAAACGCGCGGCGCCATTGCCCGCTATGACGCCGCGCGCGACGTCTTGGAGCTCTACGGCGCCGCCAAGGTGCCGCACTGGAACCGCGACAGTATCGCCCGCATGCTGCGCCGCAGCCCAGCGAGCGTGCATCTGATCGAGGGCCATGTCGGCGGTGGGTTCGGCATTCGCGGCGAGCTTTATCCCGAGGACGTGCTGGTCTGCCGCGCCGCGCTGCGATTCGATCGGCCGGTGAAATGGATCGAGGACCGGCGCGAGCATCTCATCGCGGCCAATCACTCGCGCCAGCAACGCCACCAGGTACGCGCTGCGGTCGATGCGGAGGGCCGCATTCTCGCCATCGAGGACGAATTCTTCCACGATCAGGGGGGATACGTGCGCACCCACGCGGCCACGGTGCCCGATCTCGCCGCGGCCATGTTGCCGGGCCCCTATCGCGTGCCTGCCTATCGGGCGAGCGGGCATGTCCGGCTCACCAACAAGACGCCGTGCGGCACCTATCGTGCCCCGGGACGCTTCGAAAGCACGTTCGTGCGCGAGCGGCTGATGGATGCGATCGCGGCGCGGCTTTCAATCGATCGGGTCGAGATTCGCCGCCGCAATCTCATTGGCAAAGGGGAAATGCCATACGGGCGTCCGTTGGGGACCCTCGGCACCGAGATCGTCCTCGACTCCGGCGACTATGCCGGTCTCCTGGACAAGGCCCTGGCAGCCGCCAAATGGAACGACCTGCAGGATGAGGTTAACCGCCGGCGCGTTGGTGGCGAGTGCGTCGGCACGGGCCTGGC
>CBFGVM010000105.1:0-11327 GCA_965652015.1 uncultured Alphaproteobacteria bacterium | reverse complement strand
GAACGAGCACAATGCGCCGCTGCGCCGCAGCGTGACGATCGAGGAGGTGGGCGATACCGCGGTGTATTTCCTCTGCGATCTGTCTCGTGGCGTCACCGGCGAGATTCACCACGTCGATGCCGGATATCACATCGTCGGAATGAAGCATCCCGACGCGCCGGATATCGTCGTCGACAAGGAATGACTGCAGCGAAGGGTGCGGGCAAGTTATCGGCGTGTCGCGCCCGGCTGCCGGGCCCTGTGAGAGCGGAGATACCGTTGCCGGTCTGAGAAGCGGATGACTCGTGTCGCGACCCGTCATCTACTACATTCGCCACGGCCTCACAGATTGGAATCTCGAACAACGGCTGCAGGGTCGGCATGACGTGCCGCTCAACGCGGCGGGGTGCGCGCAGGCTGCGTGCTGCGCGGCGATCCTGCAGGACCTGTTCCGCCGCGATCATCGCGCGCCGGAAAGCTTCGACTACGTCTCAAGCCCGCTCCTGCGTGCGCGCAAGACCATGGAGATTGTGCGTGCGACGCTCGGGCTCGAGCCCGCGGGTTACGCGGTCGAAGCACAACTTGCCGAAATCGCATTCGGAGAATGGGAAGGGCTGACCTACTCGGAGATCATGGCACGGGACAAGCACGTCATTGCCGCGCGGGAGTTGGACAAGTGGGCGTTCACGCCGCCCGGCGGGGAAAGTTATGCGCAGGTAGCCGATCGAATCCGCCGATGGTACGAAACCATCGAAAGCGACACGGTTGTCGCTGCCCATGGCGGTACCGCGCGCGCGTTGATCGCACATCTCGGCCTCGCGCCGCCGCAGGACGCGACGCAGTAC
This sequence comes from uncultured Alphaproteobacteria bacterium, assembly GCA_965652015.1. Classification (GTDB taxonomy): domain Bacteria; phylum Pseudomonadota; class Alphaproteobacteria; order Rhizobiales; family Xanthobacteraceae; genus VAZQ01. The sequence continues at coordinate 10,503 of CBFGVM010000105.1, read as the reverse complement.
TCCATCGACCAAGGCGTGGTCTATGTATTCGCGGGCAGCCGCCTCACGCGCTACGCCTGACGATCGAGGGTGGTCGCGGTCAGTTCCGATCATGCCAGCGGCACGGAGCAACCGCCGATGGCGGGTCGCGAGGCGCCCAACTCGCTTGGGCGATTTGACCTCGCCGGTAACGCGGGTTACCACCACGCCGGCGGTGTTACCCCATGTCGTTCAATACCTTCGGTCACCTTTTCAGGGTCACGACCTTTGGCGAAAGCCACGGAGTCGCGATCGGTTGTGTGGTCGACGGTTGCCCGCCGCACATCCCCCTGACCGAGGCCGACATCCAGCCCTACCTCGATAAAAGACGGCCGGGCCAGTCGCGCTTCACCACGCAACGGCGCGAACCAGACCAAGTGAAAATTCTCTCGGGCGTATTGACTGACGAAACGACCGGCGAACAGGTCACGACGGGGACGCCGATTGGACTCGTCATCGACAATGTCGACCAGCGCGCGAAGGACTATTCCGAGATCAAGGACAAGTACCGGCCCGGGCACGCCGATTATACTTACGATGCCAAATATGGCATCCGCGACTATCGGGGCGGCGGTCGTCAATCTGCGCGCGAGACTGCGATGCGCGTTGCGGCGGGCGCGATCGCTCGCAAGATCGTGCCGGGTATGACGGTGCGCGGCGCGCTGATCCAGATGGGCAAGCATGGCATCGAGCGCGCGCGCTGGAACTGGGATGAGGTCGAGCGCAATCCGTTCTTCTGTCCCGATGCGGAGAAGGCGAAGTTCTTCGAAGATTATCTCGACGAGATCCGCAAGCGCGGTTCCTCCGTTGGCGCGGTCATCGAGGTCGTTGCGGAAGGCGTGCCGGTCGGTCTCGGCGCGCCGATCTACGGCAAGCTCGATGGCGATCTCGCCGCGGCTCTGATGGGCATCAATGCCGTCAAAGGCGTCGAGATCGGGGCAGGCTTTGCAGCAGCTGCGCTGAGCGGCGAAGAGAATGCCGATGAAATGCGCATCGGCAACGACGGCAAGCCGATATTCCTTTCAAATCATGCCGGAGGCATCTTAGGTGGCATTTCGACGGGGCAGCCGATCGTCTGCCGTTTCGCGGTCAAGCCGACGTCGTCGATCCTTACGCCCCGGCGCACGGTCGACCGCTACGGAGCCGAGACCGAGATTAGTACGAGGGGCCGTCACGACCCCTGCGTCGGCATTCGCGCGGTGCCGATCGGTGAGGCCATGGTGGCATGCGTGCTCGCCGATCACTATCTGCGTCAGCGCGGGCAGCTGGGCGAAACGCCGCCATGGCCGTTCGCCCGCGGCTGAGTGGAGTGAGCCAAGGTGCTCGAGAACTATCAGCGCGTCGAAGCAGTGGTAGCGGCCTTCACCGCGGGAGAGATCGTGGTCGTCACCGATGACGATGACCGCGAGAACGAGGGCGACCTGTTCGTCGCCGCTTCCCGGTGTACGCCCGAGAAGATGGCTTTCATCATCCGGCATACGTCAGGCATCGTGTGCGCCCCGCTCTCCTCCGAGGAGGCGAAGCGTCTGCATCTAGACCCCATGGTCGCGGCAAACGACGCGCCGCTCGGCACCGCTTTCACCGTTTCGGTCGACGTGCGTCACGGATTCATCACCGGAATTTCGGCGGAGGAGCGGACCAATACCGTACGCGCGCTGGCCAACGGCAATGCCGGCGCGGCGGATTTCGTGCGCCCAGGTCACGTGTTTCCGCTGGTCGCGAAGGACGGCGGCGTGCTGATGCGTTCCGGGCATACCGAGGCCTGCGTCGACCTCTGCCGTCTCGCCGGCCTGCCTCCAATCGGTGTTCTCGCCGAATTGATGAACGATGACGGCACGGTGATGCGCGGGCCGGCCGTGACGGCGTTTGCCGAGCGCCACAAGCTCAAGCAGATTTCGATCGCCGATCTCATCGCCTACCGCCAGGCGCGCGACAAGCTCGTCAAGCGCATCGGTGAATTCCAGGTGCAAAGCAAGATCGGCACGCTGACGGGCTATGCCTTCGTGACCCCGTTCGATGCCATCCAGCATATGGCCTTTGTCTACGGTCGCATCGGCGACGGTAGAAACATGCTGGCGCGGCTGCATCGCGCCGATCTCATCCGCGATGTCTTTGGGGGCGGGACCTCGATCCACGCCTCGCTTGAGCGCTTCAAGCAAGAAGGTCGAGGCGTGATCGTCTTTCTGCGCGACGGCGCGACCGGTGTGCCCACGCATGCCATTCCGCAGGCGGGCTCGACCGGCTCCGAGGTTGCACGCTCGCGGCAATGGCGCGAGGTCGGGCTCGGCGCCCAGATCCTCAAAGATCTGGGCATCACATCCATCCGCTTGCTCACCTCCGCCAAGCTCACCTATGTCGGCCTTGCAGGCTTCGGCATCGAGATCGTATCGACCGAGAGAGTCGATGATAGTATCCAGCAATACTAGTGGGCTGCCGTCCCTCGCCGGTCTCGATCGCAAGGCACCAGAAGGAGATCGTCCGTTGATGGAGAGAGTGTTGCAAGCATCGTTGGTCTCGATCCTCGTCGCGGGCGCCGCCGCATGGTTGGTGGTCAGTGGCACTGCGGCACCGAGCTTGGCCCCGCGGCTCGCGGACAACAATCCGGCCGCGATTCCGGTCGACGTCGAGCTCGTGCTTGCGGTCGACGTGTCCTACTCGATGGATCCGGAGGAACAGGCGCTGCAGCGCGAGGGCTATATAGCCGGCATCACGTCGCGGGACTTCATGCAGGCGCTGCGCAGTGGGCAGCATGGCAAAGTGGCGGTCACCTATTTCGAATGGGCGGGACCGTACGACCAGAAGATCGTCGTGCCGTGGCGGCTGATCGACGGCCCGGAGGCCGCCGACGCCTTCGCGAACGAGATCGCGCGCGCGCCTTACCGGCGCGCGTCGCGCACCTCGATTTCCGGTGCGCTCAATTTTGCCAAGCCGCTTTTCGACGGCAGCGGCTATCGCGGCTTTCGGCGCGTCATCGATGTCTCCGGCGATGGCGCCAACAATAGCGGGCCGTTCGTCACGATCACGCGCGACGAGGTGCTCGCTGCCGGGATTACCATCAATGGGTTGCCGATCATGGTGAAGCGGCCCAATGCGTTCACGATGGATCTCGAAAATCTCGATATCTACTTCGAGGACTGCGTCATCGGCGGCCCCGGCGCGTTCGTCATTCCCATCCGCGCTCGCGAGCAATTCAAGGAGGCGATCCGCACCAAGCTGGTACTGGAGATCGCGGGGCTGGTGCCGCAGCGAGGTCTGGTGCCGGTGCAAGCGAGGGCGCCGCGCATCTCCTGCACGATCGGCGAGCAGATGTGGCGGGAACGCTGGGGGAACTAGGCGCGCTCGGGACGGAAATTGGCCCCGCCGGTCACTTCTTACCGCACTTCGAGGTGCCCCTCGCCTTGCAGTGTGGCAAGGTCGATGCGGGCAACGCAGGTTACGCGGACATAATCAAGCGTCAGATCTCCGACGACTCTGATCTCGGAAGAGCCATTCTTATTTTCAATAGCGCGTAGGTCGGAGCGGCTTGGGTCGAGCGGCACGACGAGCTCGGTTCCTCCGCGCGTGTCGGTGAACTTGATCGGAACGTGGCCCCTCGCAATGGCTTCCTTCATAGCCTCGCGCGTTTTCTCGCGCAGAGTAGCCTCGATTGGATGGTCGCCCTTGCAGAGAAATTCCACCAACTGACTCACTCGTCTCTCCTCGTTCCTGGTTCCCCGGTTCCCTTAATCTGCATTTGGCAGATCGCGCGGGCAAGAGTTCTTTCAGGCAAATCATTTTTTGAAATTCGCGATCACTTCTGCGTGTGCCGAAAACAGGAATTGATCCACCGGTACCACCTGCATGAGACGATAGCCGCCGTCGACGAGGATGCGGGCGTCTCGCGCGAAGGTGGTTGGATTGCAGGACACTGCGATCACCGTCGGCACGGTGGACGCCGCAAGCTCGCGTGCCTGGGCTTCCGCGCCTTGCCGCGGTGGATCGAATACCACCGCATCGAATTGTTTGAGTTCGGTTCGCGCGAGGGGGCTGCGAAACAAGTCGCGCGGCTGCGTTGCGATCGGCTTGAGGCCCGGTGTTCCCGCCGCAGCGCGTCGCAGGGCTGCGATCGCATCCTCGTCGTTGTCGACCGCGGTGACTTTCGCGCGCTCGGCAAGCCGTAGCGCGAACGGTCCCACACCGCAGAACAGGTCAGCCACCGTTGCGGCGCGTTCGCAGTATGCCGTCACCGCCCGCGCCAAAATCGCTTCCCCGGTACTCGTCGCTTGCAGGAACGCGCCCGGTGGAAGCACGACCTGGGCGCGGCCGACCGTGAGGGTAGGTGGGCTGCGCTGCGCGACAATCTCGCCATGGCGCGTAAGCCGGGCAAGATTTCGGCGTTGCGCGACGCGGGCGAGCTCCATCGTCTGCGATGCCGTCAACGGGCCAGATCCGCGCACGTCGACATCGAGGCCGACATCGGTCGCGGTTGCCTGAATGTCGAGCGACTTGCGCGTCGACGCGAGCACTTCGGCAATGTCCCAGGCCGTCTCGATCGCCCCGGTGAGCGCTGGCGCAAGGATGGGGCAGCGGTCGATCGCGACCACGTGATGGGCCCTGAGCGCAGCAAACCCAACCTCGAGCACGTCCCGTGCGCTGCGCCGGGCGTGGAATACGGCGCGGCGGCGTCCCTCGCCGTGGGCGTCGATTAGATCGTCAACGGGCGCTTCGAGCCCGGCTCTCTGGAGGGCCGCGACGACAAGAGCGCGTTTCCAATCGCGATAGCGCGCAGTCGCCAGATGTTGAAGCGCGCAGCCGCCGCAAACCCCGAAATGCGGGCAGATCGGCTTAATGCGCTCGGCGCTGGCGACGTCGAGCTTGATGAGATGGCGGCGGTCGGCGTGGCCGGGCCAAGGTTCGACCTCGGCGGCCTCGCCCGGCAGCGCATAGGGTACGTAGATGGCGCCCTCGTCGGTGTCGGCGACGCCGTCGCCGCGCGAGCCCAACCGGTTAATGACTACCCGCTCCACCATGGATTTTCGATAGCCGGCGATCGGACAAGCGTCTAGATCGCGCAGAGAACGAATGAAGCGCTGCCTATCCGTCCTTCGTCGTTGGTGGTGCGTGCTTCGATAACGTCAGGACGTGGAACCGGCAAACGAGCAGTGCGGCAAACGTCGCAACGGCGATGGAGAAACCGATCCAAATTCCGACTGCCCCCAAGCCACCCGGGAAAGCCAGTCCATAGGCGCAGGTGAAGCCGATCAGCCAAAAGCTGACCGCGGCAAACCACATCGGAACGCGGGTGTCGTTAAGCCCGCGCAGCGCGCCGGCGGCAATTCCTTGCACTCCGTCGGTAATGAAGAAGCTCGCACCGATGAGCAGCAGCAGGGCGGCAAGCCGCGCCGTCGCAGCGTTTCGGGCCGCATCATCGCCGAGGAAAAGCAGAGGGATCACCTCACGGAACGCGACCACGATAGCGGTCATTGCCACCATGAGGGCGGCCCCCAACGCGACCGCACTAAAGCCGGCCCTGCGGGCTGCGACCGGGTCACCGCGGCCGACCGCGTGCCCAACGCGAACCGTCGCAGCGAGCGAAATGCCGAACGGAACCATGAAGAGAATGGTCGCGACTTGCAACGCGATCTGATGGGCGGCAAGCGCAGTCGTGCTGATCCAGCCCATCAGGAGCGCGGCCGAAGAGAACAGCCCCCATTCGAGCATGACGGCGCCGGAGATCGGCAATCCGATCGCAATTAACTTCCGCATCAGCTCCCAGTCTGCCCGCCAGAATCGCCCGAGAACGCGATACTTCTTGAACGGGCGGCAGGTGTAGCAAATCCAGATCGCAACGACACACATGGCAACGTTAACCAACGTGGTCGCGAGCCCGGCGCCGAGCAGATCAAGGCGCGGCACGCCCAACGCGCCGTTGATCAGGACATAAGCCAGCAGTCCGTTGGCGGGGATGGCAACAAGCGTGATCCACAACGCCGGCTCCGGCCGATTGACTGCGCCCATGAAGTTGCGCAGCGCGATGAAGCACCAGGCCGGGATCATCGACCATGCCAATCCGGTCAGATAGCGGTTGGCGAGCGCCGACGTTTCAAATGACTGTCCGGTGGCGGTGAGAATGTGCTCGCCCCAAAGCTGCACGATATTGACGGGAACGCCGAGCATCACGGCGGCCCAAAGTCCCACGCGCAGCGAACGGCGGACCATGCGAGGTTCGCGTCGGCCGAAGGCCTGCGCGGCCAGTGATGCGACCGCGGAAACTGGTCCCATGCCAAGCACGAACCCGCCGAATAAAATCAGGTGTGCCAAGCCGACGGCCGCGATGGCGTCGTCGCCCAGCCGCCCGATGAGTGCGAGGTCGGTCGTCATCATGGCGATCTGACCGAGCTGGGTCAGCGCGATGGGCCACGCGAGCTTCACCGTTTCGATGATCTCGGCACGCCAAACCGCGCGCTCGAGCGGCGCTGCCGGTGTCGTCACGGTGATGGTTTCCATCGTCATGGCGCGGCACCATAACGGATGCTATGGCAACAGAAAGGCGCAACAAGTGGGCGCGTCAGCCGCGATGCGCCGCGATGAAGAACTCGCGATTGCCGTCGCCGCCCGAAATGGGCGAGGGCACGATGCCAACGACCTTCCAACCGTGCGAGGTGACTAAGGCGGCGATGTCGTCGCACACCGCTGCGTGAACGAGCGGATCGCGCACGATTCCTCGTTTCGCGCGACCTCGACCGGCTTCGAATTGCGGCTTGATTAGAGCAAGCAGGCACGCCGGGGTCCGCGCCAGTGCGAGCGCCGCCGGCAGCACGAGCTTGAGCGAGATGAAGCTCACGTCGATGACGAGAAAGTCCGGCCGCTCGTCGAGTCGCACCGGATCGAGGAGGCGAATGTCGGTCGCTTCGATCGATACGATCTCCAGTCGTGCGCGTAGGCTTCCATGCAGTTGGCCGCGACCGACATCGACGGCATAGAGTCGCCGGGCGCCGCGTGCCAGCAGAACTTCGGTGAATCCCCCGGTCGAGGCGCCGACATCGAGGCAGACACGACCGCGGGGATCGAATATGGGATCGGATCGGAAGTGATCGAGGGCCGCCGCGAGCTTTAACCCGCCACGCGACACGTAAGGGTGTGCAGGTTCGGCGCGCAGCACCGCATCGGCGGAAATTTCCTCCGATGGCCTGCGGACGAGAAGCTCATCGGCGCTCACGCGGCCGGCAGCGATGGCTGCTTGCGCCTTGGCACGGCTGTCGAACAGGCCGCGCTCGACGAGCAGCCGATCGACGCGCATGCGGCGTGTCATCGACATCCATCAGCGGAAGAGAGGAGGAGCGACGCGCACCGTGCCAGGTCGCGCGTGCTCGTTATGGGAACAAATAACGGCGTTCGGCTGTTGTTTTTTCGGCTCGCTATGGCCCGAGAGCGGGTGCGAGCCGAGCTTGGATGAGTACGGAGTTGAACAATGGCACGACGATATTCGCGCAGTGCTTCGAAGGACGTCGAGCGCGCCATGCGCAAGCGCAAACGCGGGACCCTCAAGAGCGGCAGAAGCGGCAGAAAGGTCAAGAGCCGCAAGCAAGCCATCGCCATCGGCCTCTCGGAAGCGCGCAGGAAGGGGAAAAAGGTCCCGCGCCGAGGCAAATAGCCGGATGCGCGGACGGCCTTATCCGCGCCCTATCCTCACTGCTTCGCCCCGCAGATTTTGGCCGAGCGCCTCGAATGCCGTGGCGACAATGCCTTTGGTATCGAGCCCGGCCTTGGCATACATGGCCGCCGGCGAGTCCTGATCTATGAACACGTCGGGCAGCATCATGCTGCGCACTTTGAGGCCGCCGTCGAGCACGCCGTTGACCGCGAGCGCCTGGAATACGTGAGCGGCAAAGCCGCCGACGGCACCCTCCTCGATCGTGATGAGCACTTCGTGCTCGCGCGCGAGCCGAAGCAGCAGGTCGGTATCGAGCGGCTTGGCGAAGCGCGCATCCGCGATCGTGGTCGAAAGCCCGAGTGCGGCAAGCTCGTCGGCTGCTTTGAGACACTCAGCGAGCCGCGCGCCGAACGAGAACAACGCTACTTTCGTGCCCTCGCGCAGCACGCGCCCCTTGCCGATTTCGAGCGGCGTGCCTTCTGCCGGCATTGGCACGCCGATGCCCTCGCCCCGGGGATAGCGCAATGCCGAGGGACGGTCATCGATCGCGGCAGCGGTCGCCACCATGTGCACAAGCTCCGCTTCGTCGGCCGCTGCCATGACCACGAAGCCCGGCAGGCAGCCGAGATAGGCCACATCGAAGGCGCCGGCATGGGTCGGGCCGTCGGCGCCGACGAGCCCGGCGCGATCCATGGCGAAACGCACCGGCAACGACTGGATGGCAACGTCGTGCACCACCTGGTCATAGGCGCGCTGCAGAAAGGTCGAATAGATGGTCGCGAACGGCTTGAAGCCTTCGGTCGCGAGCCCGGCGGCGAAGGTTACGCCATGCTGCTCGGCGATGCCCACGTCGAAGCAGCGATCGGGAAATTCCTTGGCGAAGAGATCGAGCCCGGTTCCCGACGGCATCGCCGCGGTAATGGCCACGATCTTGTCGTCCTTCTTGGCTTCGCTGATGAGGGCTTGTGCATAGACCTTGGTATAAGCGGGGGCGGCCGCTTTTGACTTTGCCTGTGCGCCCGTGGCCACATCGAACTTGACGACGCCGTGATATTTGTCGGCCGATTTTTCGGCCGGTTCGTAGCCCTTGCCCTTCTTCGTGACGACGTGAACGAGGAATGGCCCGTTCTTGGCATCGCGGACGTTTTTGAGCACGGGCAAGAGATGGTCGATGTTGTGGCCATCGATGGGCCCGACGTAGAAGAATCCGAGTTCGTCGAACAAGGTCCCGCCGGTGACGAGGCCGCGAGCGTATTCCTCCATGGCCACTGCGCGCTGCTCGAGGAACGGCGGTAAGAGCTTGGCGAGTTTCTTGACGGTATGGTGCACCGATCGGTAGGTCCGCCCCGACACGAGACGCGCAAGGTAGGCCGAGAGCGCGCCGACCGGCGGCGCAATCGACATGTCGTTGTCATTGAGGATGACGATCAGGCGCGAGTTCATGGCGCCGGCATTGTTCATCGCCTCATAGGCCATGCCGGCGGACATGGCGCCGTCGCCGATCACGGCGATCACGTTATTGGATTTGCCTGCGAGGTCGCGAGCGACCGCCATGCCCAGCCCGGACGAGATCGAGGTGGAGGAGTGCGCCGCGCCGAATGGGTCGTATTCGCTCTCGGCACGTTTGGTGAAGCCGGAAAGTCCGCCGCCCTGCCGCAGCGTTCGGATGCGATCGCGCCGGCCCGTGAGGATTTTATGGGGGTATGCCTGATGGCCCACGTCCCAAACCAGGCGGTCCTCCGGCGTGTCGAATACGTAATGCAGCGCCACCGTCAGCTCGATGACGCCGAGGCCGGCGCCGAGGTGACCGCCGGTGACCGCGACCGCGTCAACGGTCTCTTGGCGCAACTCGTCGGCGAGCTGGCGGAGCTGGCTGACGTCGAGGCGGCGCAGATCGGCCGGCGTCTTGACGAGGTCGAGGAGCGGGGTCTTGGAGGGTTGGGACACGGGAGACTCCGACGGATGGGGGCGGTAACCTAACGGGTTGATCGCAGTTTAACCAGCCGGATCGCCAGGCCAACCCAAGAACCGTGCGAAGTGCTTAACTTATCTTGCTTTTTCTCGGCAATGCGGAGGAACCTGTCGCTCCGCTGCGGCGTTGCTTCGAATGGCCCACAAGCGAGTTGCGTGATGGCAGCAGGTGCGAATTGGAAGGGCCTCGAACCCACGCACGCGTCCTGGGCAGCCGCCATATTCTCGGTTCCCGGCCCGCGAGCTCGTTTCGAGCGCATTTCGGCAACACGCAGGCGAGCGAGCTGAGCGGTGGGCCTTCAGGTATATCGTCGCAAACGCAAGTTCGACGTGACCCCGGAGCCGCGGGGCCGCGTGCATCGAGGCGAAGGAATTCAATTCGTCATCCAAAAGCACGCGGCGCGGCGCCTACACTATGACCTGCGGCTGGAACTCGGCGGAGTGATGAAAAGCTGGGCCATCACGCGCGGGCCGAGCCTCGTTCCGGGTGAGAAGCGCCTTGCGATCCACGTGGAAGATCATCCCGTCGAATACAATGCATTCGAAGGAACCATCCCGGCGGGAGAATACGGCGGCGGCACCGTCATGATTTGGGACCGCGGCCGCTGGTATCCGGAAGGCGATCCTTTCGCGGGATACAAGAAAGGCCATCTGGATTTCACCCTCGAGGGCGAGAAGCTGCACGGGCGCTGGCATCTCGTGCGCATGCACGGCCGGGCGGGCGAGAAAAAGCAGCCGTGGCTTCTGATCAAATCCAAGGATGAGGAAGCCCGTAGCGCCAGCGATCCCGATATCCTCGAGGAGGAACCGCTGTCGGTGGTCAGCGGCCGCTCGATGTCCGAGATCGCGGATTGGCTCACGTGCGACGCGTTCGCCAGGTC
>CBFGVM010000104.1:0-11353 GCA_965652015.1 uncultured Alphaproteobacteria bacterium | reverse complement strand
GGAACGCTATAGGCGCTTATTGTTTCGGCGCCATGGGATCGTGGCCGGTCAACCTCGCGAGCTCGGCCTGTCGGGCGTGTTCGCTGCGCATGAAAGCCGCAAAATTCTCCGGCGTATTCGTCTCGGCCGCGGGAATGGTCATGCCGAGAGCCTCCATCCGCGTCTTGAATGCCTCGGAGTGTGCCGCTTCATTGAGCGCCTTGTTGAGGAAACCGACGATCTGCGGCGACAACTTCGGTGGGCCGGCCAGGCCGACGAAGCCGCTATGATTGAAATTGGCGTAACCCAATTCCTGCATGGTCGGAACGTCCGGCCAAGCGGCAATGCGATCTTTACCCGCGATCGCGAGTACGCGCACCTTGCCGCCATCGACGAGGGGCTTCGCGGAGGTGAAGAACGTAAAGGTCGCTTGCACCGCGCCGGTCGCAACCGCGTTGGCGGCCTCGCCCGAGCCGCGATATGGCACGTCCACGATCTTCGTCCCCGCGGCGTGATTGAGCTGCGTCAGCGAGATCGCTGGCGAGGTCGCCGGGCCCGAGGTGCCGAAACTAAGCTTGTCCGGATTGGCCTTGGCGTCAGCGATCAGCTCCGCGAGCGATTTATATTTGACATTGGCGTTGACGACGAGGACGAGCGGCGGACCATCTGTAATTCTGCCGATCAAGGTAAAGTCGGTGATCGGATCATAGGGCACCTTGATGTAGTGCAGATTTTGCACGTCGGCGAGCGCATTGACCAAAAGCGTGTAGCCGTCCGGCTCTGCTCGCCAGACTGAGGTGGCGCCGACGACGCCCGAGGCGCCGGTCTTGTTCTCGACCACGATCGAGGCTCCGATCTTCTCCTGCATGATCGCCGCCAGTACGCGCGCAGGCACGTCGCTGAGCCCGCCTGGCGCGAATGGCACGACAAAGGTGATGGGGCGGTTTGGATAATTCTGTGCTTGCGCGGCTGACCACAGACCAAGGACGCAGACAAAAACCGCGAAAGCCGACCGAACGCAATGCATTGTCTTTTCCTCCCGCATGTTGCCATCATGCCGCCTTTCGGCTGCATAGGTCGAGGGCGAGCGCCACATAAATTTTCGCTGCTGTTACGCAGTCTTCCACGAGCACGTGTTCGCCAAAGGCGTGCATGCCGGCTCCGCGCGCATCCGGATGCGTCCGCCCCCCGGGTCCGAAAGTAACACAGGGCACGCCGTAAGCAGTGAGATGCACGGCGTCGGCGCCCGGCCGGCGGATGATGAAGCTCGGCGGCTCGCCGGTAACGGCCTGCTGCGCCCTGCCAAGCGCCTCGACCACCGGAAGCTTGCGGTCGAGCACCACCGGCGGATCGGTCACATAAATGTGCATCACCGGCTCCGGAGTACCTTTTCGCTGGCCGAAGGCGCGGAGGATGCGGCGCAGGTCGCGCTTGATGTCGTCGGTGTTTTGGCCGGGCACCGTGCGAATGTCGAGGTAGAGACTGCAATCGTGCGGATTGCGCGACAGCCGCCAGGGCGCGCCGCCGCGGATGGCAGCGATGGTCACGTTGGGGCGCTCGCCCATGTATTCATGGTTGGATTCGTAATCGCGTGCCCATTGCGCGATGTCGCTCTGCAATTCGTGCATCACAGCGATGGCGTTGACCACGTTCGGCCGATTGGCGAGCGCGGAATGCGCGACGCTGCCGCTCACGGTGATCCGCAGCCAGATCACACCGAAATTCGCGATCGCGATCTTGAGGGCGGTCGGCTCAGCCAAGAGGGCAAAATCCGCGGTGACGCCATGGGTGACGAGATGACGCGAACCGATGCCATAGCCGGAGTATTCAACGCCTTGAAATTCCTCGATCGCGGTCTTCTCGATCTCGCCGACCACGCCACCGAACGAAATGTCACCTGCGAGTTCGATTCCGGCTTCGGCGATGCCCTCGATCGCGATCAGGGCTGCCGCGAGGCCGCTTTTCATATTGTTGGCGCCGAGCCCCCAGACCCAACCGTCGCGATAAACCGCCTTGGGTTGAAATCCTTCGCCCGCGAGATGCTCCTCCTGCCCGGAGTAAGACGTGTCCATGTGCCCGGTGAACAGGAGGTTGAGTCCATTACCGCGTCCGCGCCGATGCCCGACCGCGTTCGGCCGGCCTGCATCGACGAGCGGCAGATCGGTTTCCATGCCGGCGCGGCGCATGCGCGCGACGAGATATTGCGCGACCCCGATCTCGTTGCCGGTGGGGCTGCCGATGTCCACTAGGTCCATGAGCAGCGAGCGCACATTGTCGCTGGTCAGGTAGGCGACGGCCTTGTGGAAATCGGGATGGATCATACGGGCTCTTTTAGCTTCGCATTGTCCGGGCGATATCCTATATCGGCTCCCATCATTCTGCCGCCGACCGATAGCTTTCCATCGGCGGGCACGAACAGACGAGATGGCGGTCGCCGTAGGCGTTGTCCACGCGATTGACCGGGCACCAATATTTGTCGCGCAACAGGCTCTTCACCGGAAAACAGGCTAACGCGCGCGAATAAGGACGACTCCAGCTTTCATCCGTGAGATCGAAAACGGTGTGCGGCGCGTTCTTGAGGACGTTGTTTTCGGAATCCGTCGCTTTATTCTCGATCGCCGCAATCTCCGCTCGAATTGAAATCATTGCGTCACAGAAGCGGTCGAGCTCCGTCTTCGATTCCGATTCCGTGGGCTCGATCATCAGCGTGCCAGCCACCGGGAAACTCATGGTCGGCGCGTGGAATCCGTAGTCGATCAGCCGCTTCGCGATGTCTTCGACTAAGACTCCGGCAGTATCCCTGAACGGGCGCGTGTCGATGATGCATTCGTGCGCCACGCGGCCGTGGGGTCCCTTGTAGAGAAGCGCGTAGTGGCCCTCGAGCCGCTTGGCGATGTAATTGGCGTTCAAGATAGCAGCCTGCGTCGCAGCGAGGAGGCCATCGCCTCCCATCATGATGATGTAGGCCCACGAAATCGGCAAGATAGCCGCCGAGCTGAACGGAGCAGCGCTGATGGCGCCTACTTGTGCGGGGTAGGTCGGCCATTCCGGGTGACCAGGAAGGAATGGGGCTTGATGCTTTTTCACGCCGATCGGACCCATGCCGGGCCCGCCGCCGCCATGCGGAATGCAAAACGTCTTGTGAAGGTTGAGATGGCCGACATCGGCGCCATATTTCCCTGGCTGCGCCAGGCCGACTTGCGCATTGAGATTGGCGCCGTCGAGATAGACCTGCCCGCCGTGAGCGTGAACGATGCTGCAAATTTCGCAAATTGCCGTTTCGAACACGCCATGCGTCGAGGGATAGGTGAGCATCACCGCGGCGAGCCGGTCGGAATATTGCTCCGCTTTATTCCGCAAGTCGGCGAGATCGACATTGCCATCACCGTCGCAAGTGACGACAACGACATCCATCCCAGCCATGTGCGCGGATGCCGGATTTGTGCCGTGGGCCGACGATGGAATCAGACAGACGGTGCGTTGCTGTTCACCGCGGCTGGCGTGGTAGGCGCGGATCACGAGCAGGCCGGCATATTCGCCTTGTGCGCCCGAATTCGGTTGCAGCGAGATTGCATCATACCCGGTGATCTCACAAAGCTTCGCGGAAAGATCGGCGATCAGTTCGGCGTAGCCTTGAGCCTGCTCCGCCGGCACGAAAGGATGGATATTGGCAAATTCAGGCCAAGTGATGGGAACCATTTCGGTGGTTGCGTTGAGCTTCATCGTGCAGGAGCCGAGCGGAATCATGCTGCGGTCGAGGGCGAGGTCGCGATCGGAAAGCCGCCGCATGTAGCGCAACATTTCCGTTTCGGAACGATACGAATGAAAGACGGGGTGGGTCAGGAAATCGCTGCGGCGGAGAAGTTGCGTCGGGATCGCGTCGGGCGTTTGCGTGGCCAACCGTTCGAACGACAAATCAGCCGGCTGAGACTTGGCTTGAGAGCCGAATGCCCGCCATACCGCTTCGATCACCGCCGGCGTGGTGGTTTCATCGCAACTGATGCCGATACGGGCCTGTGCGCCAGCACCGATTTTGCGGAAATTAATCGCGCTCGACCAGGCGTTCTTGAGAATTTCAGATTGGCGCGCGCCCACCTCGACTGTGACCGTATCGAAGAACGCAGCGTGCTGCACGCGCCAGCCCAGCGCCGCCAGTCCCTTGGCCAAGGTCACGGCAGTACGATGGATCTTTTCCGCAATGTGCCGAAGACCGCCCGGCCCATGATAGACCGCATACATGGAGGCGACCACGGCGGGGAGGACTTGCGCGGTGCAGATGTTGGAGGTCGCCTTCTCGCGGCGGATGTGCTGCTCGCGCGTTTGCAGAGCGAGCCGATAGGCGGGCTGGCCGCGGCGATCGACCGACACACCGACAATGCGGCCTGGAAGCGCACGCTTGTATGAATCCTTGGCTGCAATGAAGGCGGCGTGCGGACCACCATATCCCATCGGCACGCCGAAGCGCTGAGTGGATCCGATGGCAATGTCCGCTCCCAGTTCGCCCGGCGAGGCCAACAGCGTCAGTGCAAGCGGATCGGTTGCCATCACCGCGAGCGCGCCGGCTGCGTGCAACGCTGAAATGACCGCGCGGAAATCCCGAATCTCGCCCGAGGTTCCAGGATATTGCAGCAGCGCCCCGAACACTGCAGCCGGCTCGAGGTCGTTCAGCGGATCGCCGACCACGATGGTCCATCCCAGCGGCTCGGCGCGCGTGCGCACCACCGCAATCGTTTGCGGGTGGCATTCGGCGTCGACGAAAAACGCGTTCGCCTGCGATTTCACCACGCGTCGCGCCATCGCCATCGCTTCCGCCGCGGCTGTCGCCTCATCCAGCAACGAGGCATTTGCGATGTCGAGGAGGCAGAGTTCGGAGATCATGGTCTGGAAGTTCAGCAGAGCCTCGAGCCGCCCTTGGCTGATCTCGGCCTGGTAGGGTGTATAGGCCGTGTACCAGGCGGGATTCTCGAGGATGTTGCGCTGAATCACCGGCGGCAGGATCGTCCCGTAGTATCCCTGACCGATTAGCGAGGTGAAAACCCTATTCCTGTCGGCAATGATGCGAAGTTTCTGCAGCGCTTCGGCCTCGGAAATTCCCGCCGGAAGCGCGAGCGGGGCTGCTTGGCGGATGGCATCGGGCACCGTCTGTGAAATGAGTTCACCGATATCGGCCACTCCGATCGTCGAAAGCATTTCGCTCATGTCTGCAGGCGACGGCCCGATGTGCCGACGCGAAAAATCGGCTGGATCAAAATCGGCAGCGGAGGGTCTGGGAGTCATCGCATTCACCTTTTTCGGGTCGCGGCTCGAGCTCGGCGGCAGCGCAACGTTTCACGCGATCATCGCCTGGTACGCCTTCTCGTCGAGCAGGCGCTCGAGCTGAGACGGGTCGGAAATCTTGATCTTGAAGAACCAGCCCTTGCCCATCGGATCGCGATTCACAAGCGCCGGCTCATCGACGATAGCCTGATTGATCTCGGTAATTTCGCCGCTCACTGGCGCATAGACGTCCGAGGCAGCCTTGACGGATTCGACGACCGCCGCCGCTGCACCTTTCTCGGGTCTCGCGCCAGGCGCCGGCAATTCGACGAACACAAGGTCTCCGAGCTGTTCCTGTGCATGGTCGGTGATGCCAACCGTGGCGATATCGCCGTCGATACGAAGCCATTCGTGGTCTTCCGTGAATTTCAGCATTGGCTCCACCGTTCATTTCAGTTGCGTTTGTAGCGATGCGCCACGAAGGGCAGATCGCAGACTCGCAAGGCAATGCGCTTGCCGCGCACCTCGCCGAAAATCCGCTCACCGATGGTTGTAAAATTGCTGTCGACGTAACCCATCGCGATCGGCGCCTGCACAGTCGGCCCAAAACCGCCGGATGTGACGGTGCCGATCGTGCTTGCCGAAACCTCGTCGCTTGAGAGTTTCGCGCCGGCGCGCACGGGCACGCGATCCTCGACTTTCAGTCCCACACGGCGGCGTGGCGCGCCCTCCGCGATTTGCCGCAGAATGATCTCGGCGCCTGGAAATCCACCCGCGCGCGATCCGCCGATGCGGCGGACCCTCCCAATCGCCCATTCGAGCGAGGCCATCACCGGTGTCGTTGTCGGATCGAGATCGGAGCCATAGAGACAAAGGCCCGCTTCCAGCCGCAGGCTGTCGCGCGCGCCAAGTCCGATCGGCATCACCGAATTGTCTTCGCACAACGCGCGCGCCAAGGCCTCGGCGCGATCGGCCGCGATGCTGATCTCGAATCCGTCTTCCCCGGTATAGCCTGACCGCGAAACCTCGCAGTCTGCGCCAAGGATCGACAGCCGGCGCACGTCCATGAAACGCATCGTGGCAATCGCCGGCGCGAGGCGCGCCAGCGCCGTTTGTGCCAGCGGCCCCTGCAATCCAATCAGCGCGCGATCCGTCAGAGGATCGATCTTGCAGGTTTGCCCGAGATGCTGGCGTAGGTGCGCCAAATCGGCGGTCTTGCAGCCGGCATTGACGACCAGCAGCAGATGGTCGCCGCGATTTGCGATCATCAGGTCGTCCAGAACTCCGCCGGCCGGATTCGTGAACAGCGCATAGCGCTGCCGCCCCTCACCAATACCGATGACGTCAATGGGGACCAGTGTTTCGAGCGCGCGAGCGGCATCGTCCAGGCGTCCCGACAGCGGGCGCATGGCGATCTGCCCCATATGCGAAATGTCGAACAGGCCGGCGGCAGCACGGGTGTGCAGATGCTCGCTCAGTATGCCGGTGGGATAGTGCAGCGGCATTTCATAGCCGGCGAAAGCGACCAGCCGCGCGCCGCGTTCGACATGAAATTCGTAAAGCGGCGTGCGCAGCGATGGGGTCGCTTGATACGCTTCGGTCATGCGCGCCCCCGCTGGTTCGCGGATGGCGCTGGACGAAAACGAATGAGAGAAGAATCAGGCCACATTGGAGCACCTCATGGCGGCGGTTGTGCCGCGGTGTCGGTGCCCCCTCTGTGTGTTTGCCTGAGAACGTTATCCCGTCGGCGGGCGCAACGCGCGCCTCTTTCCAGAGTACGTCAATCCAGCGCGGTCCTTTTGCCTGAGAGTTTCCGGGGCGGTTGCTCCTTCGGCGTCGGAAGACCGATCTCTCCCGCGATGGTTTTAGTGTGTGCTAACTTCCGATTTGCTCCCGTTTTGCGCTTTACGCTTTTTCCTCACTCCGGGCGCACATTACATGCGTTCGAGTCGCGGTGAAGTATCGTCAAAATGCCGCGACGACGCAACAAAGAATAAAAGTCTATGCGCTCGCTGTGTGCCGCGGTGGCGGAGAGTTGCCACCCGGGAACGAGCGCCGTTCCATCATTGCTGTGATTTTCCAAGCACCTGAGAAATCTGTTGAGCTTCGCGTAGCAGGAGCTTTCCGAATTTGGCGACCTGCGAAGGTCCAAGGCGTGCGCTCGGGCCGAAGACGCTAAGCGAGCCCGCGACCCGACCCGTCCCATTGAAGAACGGCGCCGACACCGCCACCGCGCCCTGGATCAGCTCGTCCTGGCTGATCGCGAATCCTCGCTCTTTGATCAGGGCGAGCTCGCGCGCGTATTTCCTGGAGTCGAAATCGACCTTGGGCAGGGGAGGGGGCGTAAATGCCAAGATCACCTTCCCGCTGGCGCCCACCGTGAGCCGTTCGCGATAGCCTACGCCGCGCCGGAAGCTGAGAGCTTGGTTGCTCGGCACCTCGGCGATGCACAGCCGAAACGCACCTTCGGCGACGAACAACGCGACGGTCTCGCCGGTCTCGTCCCGCAGTCTGCGCATCATCGGCTCTGCCGCCGCGCCGAGGTCGAGGCCTGCAGTCCACACGTGGGAAAGCCGTGCGACCGCCGGCCCGAGCCGAAACCGCTGCGGATCGCCCGAAGCGATCAAGAACTGCTTTCGCTGCAGCGTGCGCAGCAGCCGGTAGAGCGTCGGCCGGCTCAGGTCGACGCGGCGGAGCAGGTCACTCACCGTCAACGCGTCGTCGTGCGGCTGGAACGCCAGCAGGATGTCGAGCGCGCGATCGACGGCGCGAACGCTGTCGCCGGCCTTCTCGTCCTGCCGCCCCTCGTAATCGGCATTGCGCTCGGCCAAGCCTGCGTCTCCCGGCTTGAATTGACAGCCGTCCCTTAGTCCGTATAATGGATCATATTATCACCAGATGGACAACGGCGCAAGAAAAGGTCCCCGCCGCGATGAAGCAAGAGATGGCCGAAACCCTCGTGCACACCGGCCCCGGCACGCCGATGGGCAACCTGATGCGATGCTATTGGGTGCCGATCCTGCTCTCGAGCGAGGTCGCCGAGCCTGACGGTCCACCGGTGCGTGCGCAGATCCTCGGCGAGAAGCTGCTCGCCTTTCGCAACAGCGACGGCAAGGTCGGGCTGGTCGATGAATTCTGCTCGCACCGCGGTGCGTCGCTCTACTTCGGCCGCAACGAGGAGAATGGCATCCGCTGCGCCTATCACGGCCTGAAGTTCGCGATTGACGGGCAATGCGTCGACGTGCCGTCGGCGCCGCAGGCTTGCAAGCACATGGGGATCAAGGCCTACCCCTGCATCGAGCGCGCGGGCATGGTCTGGGCCTATATGGGAGCGAAGGGCAAGGAGCCGGCACCCCCCGCCGTCGAGTGGTGCAATCTGCCGCTGAGCCACGTCTTCGTCTCCAAGCGCCTGCAGGAGTGCAATTATCTCCAGGCCATGGAAGGCGGCATCGACACCAGCCACGTGTCCTATGTGCACCGCTTCGAGGTGGACGAGGATCCGATGCACCAGGGCACCAAGGCGAACGAGTACATCAAGGCCGACGGCAACGTGATCTTCGAGATCGAGAGCGCACCCTTCGGTTTGACGCTGTACGGCCGCCGCAATGGCGAGCCCGACTCGTACTACTGGCGGGTCACCCAGTGGCTGTTTCCGTGGTTCACGCTGATCCCGCCGTTCGGCGATCACGCGCTCGGCGGTCACGTCTGGGTGCCGATCGACGATCACCATTGCTGGGCCTGGAGCATCAACTTCCGTCCCGACCGTGCGCTGTCCGAGGAGGAGCGGCGCCACATGCAGGAGGGCAAGGGCATCCATTGCCCTTACGTGCCCGGGACGTTCCGGCCGCTGGCAAACAAGGACAACGACTACCTCATCGATCGCCGCGCGCAACAGGAGAAGCGCGCCTATAGCGGCGTCTTCGGCATCGCCATGCAGGACGCCTCGCTGCAAGAGAGCATGGGGCCGATCCAGGATCACGCGAAGGAGAAGCTGCTGCCGACGGACCGGGCGATCGTGATGGCGCGCCGCATGTTGTACGAAGCTGCGGTCGCGGTGCAGGATGGCGCCGAGCCGCCGGCGCTCGACGCCAACGCCCAGCGCGTGCGCGCCGCCGGCGTGCTGCTCGACCGCGACGTGAAGCCGCAGGAATGGGCGAAGATCCACTTGACCGGCGGCTTGGACCAGCCAGTGTATTCGATCTGAGCGTCTCGCTCGACCTCACACAGTGCATCCGGAGAAAACCGATGCGCAATAGACTACGTTGCATCCTCATCTTGGCGGCCGCGTTTGCACTCGTTCTCTCGGCGACGCCGTCACCGGCGCAAACCTGGCCGCAGCGGTCCGTGAAATTCCTGGTGACGCTCGGGCCCGGCAGCGGCATCGATATCGGAACGCGACTGCTCGCCGACGGCCTCAGTAAGCGTTGGGGCCAGCCGGTGGTGGTCGAGAACCGCCCCGGCGGCGATGGGCTCGTCGCGATCAGCGCGATGGTCGCCGCCCAAGACGATCACGTGCTGTTGGCCTCGCCAACGTCCTCGTTCACCGCGCATCCCTTCGTGTACAAGAACCTTCCCTACAAGCCCGAGGATCTGCAGCCGATCGCCCGGGTGTCGAACACGATCATCGTCATTGCGGTGCCCGCGGACCTGCCCGTGCAATCACTCGCCGAGTTGGTCGCGCTGGCGCGCGCGCAGCCGGGCAAGCTCAACTGGGCCGGCACGACGGGCGCCATCGATTTTCTCGTGGCAGGGTTCTGGCGCAAAGCTGGGCTGAACCTGTCGAAGGTCCCGTATCGCAACCAGGTCGAGGCGGCCAACGACCTCGCCGCCGGGCGCATTCAGTTCAACGAAACGGCTTATGCGATCGTGCGGCCGCAGCTGCAGGCCGGCAAGGTCAAGCTGCTTGTGGTGACCAACAGCGTTCGAGCGCCGGTCCTGCCCGATGTGCCGACTGCCACGGAAGCCGGCTATCCGGATCTCGCGCTCGACGGGCTAGTCGGGTTTTTCGGTCCTCCCGAAATGCCGCTCCCGCTGCGCACGCGCATCGCGGCGGACGTCCGGGAGGTCGGCGCCGATCCCGCGATTACGACGCGGCTCAACGACACAGGACAGCTCCCCAACTTCAGTGGCCCTGCCGAATTCCAAGCCGCGATCGAGCTGCAGCGCGCGCGCGTCGCTGCCGCCGCCAAGGAGCTCGGCGTCGTTCCGACCGAGTGACCGCGCGAGCATGAACCGGGTGGAAGGCAAAGCCGCTCTGATCACGGGCGGTGGCGCGGGCATTGGCGCGGCGACCGGTGAGCTCATCTGCGCTGAAGGCGGGATGACGGTGCTCGTCGATGCCAACGCGGACGCGCTGGCGGTCACCACGAAGGCGATTGCGCAACGCGTGCCGGGCGCGCGCGTCTCGACGTTTGTCGCCGACGTTGCCGACGCCGGCCAGGCCGCACGGGCGGTCGAGCATGCGCTGCAGACCTTTGGCCGGCTCGACATCCTGGTCAATAACGCGGCCATGCGCAATTATTCCGCGATCGCCGACTCGACGCCCGCCGAGTGGCAGGCGATGGTCGGCGTCAATCTCATTGGCACCGCCAACTACTGCAAGGCGGCGCTGCCGGCGCTGCGCCGCAGCGGTCGCGCCAGTATCGTCAACGTCTCGTCGGGCTACGCGCTGACCGGCCGCAAGGGCATGGGCATCTACGACGCGACCAAGGCCGGCATCCTTGCCATGACGCGCACGCTCGCCTTCGAGGAAGTGGCCTACGGCATACGCGTCAATGCGGTCTGTCCCGGCTCGACGCTGACCGACTTTCATGTCTCGAAAGCCAAGGCCGCCGGCAAAAACGTCGAGACGCTCAAGACCGAGCGTCAGACCACGTCGCTGCTCGGCCGCTGGGCGACGCCGCAAGAGATTGCTTGGCCGATTCTCTGGCTCGCCAGCGACGAAGCCTCGTTCATCACCGGGGCGACGCTCGCCGTCGATGGCGGCCTTTCTATTATGTGACAGTTCACCACCGTGAATGCGCCAATGCCTTCGCTCACCTCTGGGAGCCAGGATGAATGACAATATTTTCGAGCTTCTCGATGTAACGAATAAAGCGATATTTGTCTTCAACGCCGT
>CBFGVM010000103.1:0-11395 GCA_965652015.1 uncultured Alphaproteobacteria bacterium | reverse complement strand
CAGGTCGTGCACAAGAGGTTGCAGCGGTTGGTGGTCTCGAGATAGACGCACACCGCCGGTCGTCCCGCGTAAGTGCTACGGCGCTCCCCGACGCTCTCGAAGTAGCGCCGGGGATCGACCTTGGCCTCAGGCGGCGACGGCGTCGGCATGAGTCTCCTCCGCCTTGCGTCGATAACGCAGCGCAAACTCCGCGACGAGAATGAGAATGCACGGGATGTAGATCGGGATTCCTTCCGCCAGCGTTGGAGGCCACTGCGCGAAATAAAGATAGCTCGAGGCGCAGGTGAGATAGATCACGCCAACGACAGGATGGAAACACAGGAACGGCACCAGCCACGCGAAGTACCAGGTGTAGTGCGGGGAAAGGAGGAGAGTGAAAGCAACCGCGAGCAGCATGGCGCCGGCGAGATCCGCTCCCGCTTTTCGGGAGCGCATGACGACGAAAACGGCGAGTACCACCATGACTGCCGCTGCGACCGGGAGGTAGAGGGCAAAGGCTTGCTGCGGCAGCGGAACGACCGCCATGACGAGCTGCCACAGGAAAATTCCCGTGCCCCGGTCCAGTCCCTCCTCACTGAGGTAGCTGCCGAGGAATCCGAACACCTTCGCGCCGACGCCGATGTAAGGCAGATACAGCACGCCGATCGTAATGAGAAAGGCAACAGGAAGGCGCCAGTCCCAGCGCTTATAGAGCGCGGGACCGGTCACGACAGGGAAATATTTGACCAGAACGCCGGCACCGAGCGCGATGCCGGCAAGAATCAGCGAGCGCCGTTCGACGGCTAAGAAGGCCAGCAGCATAAAGGCGATGGCCACGATATCGAGGTGGCCGCTGCGCGCGAACTCCCACAGCGGCAAGGGATGCCACGCGTAGAGCAGAACGCGCGAGCGCGGCAGGCCGCGCGCCGCGAGCAATTGCAGAATCGTCCAGACTGCCAGCCCTTCGAACGCCAGCATGGCAGCCTTCATTGCAACCGGGGCCTCCGATATGCGAGTCACGAGATAGAAGACGATCTGCGATGTCGGAGGATAGATCGTCGGGGCATAATCGGCGCGATTGATGTAGGGATAAATCGCACTATCGCGCAGCGGAGACAGCGCCGCGTCGCTCGGCACATGAAGATAAGGATTGATGCCGGCGGCTTGGACGCGGCCGTCCCAGATATAGCGAAAGAGATCGTTCGAGACGGGCGTTCCCGGCAGGAGCAGGAGCCGCATAGCAACGCCGACGAGCAGAATGCTCAAGAACGCGCGGCCGCTCGCAGCTTGCTCCGCGCCGCCGCGGACGACAAGCCAGCTCGCGACGGCGTAAGGCGCACATTGCAGCAGCATAATCACGCCGACTTTGGGATCGTCGAAGTGTGTAATCATCACGGCGCCGGCGGCCGAGAGGATCAGCAGGCAGCCTGCAAGCGCCAAAAGCGGCCAATCGAGCCCTGTGATCCGTTTCACTCCGCAGCCCTCCCGAACCCGTTCAGAACAAGACGATTCTTGAAATCCTGATTTTCAAGGAGCGATTGGATCAGTGCGCGCGTGTGATGTCCTGGAGCGGAGGAAAGAGCCGGTGCGAACGATTTTCCCTCGAACAGTTCGCCCAGCAACAGTTTGAACGTTGCGATATCGTCAACATCGTACCACGTCGCCAGAATGTGCATCGGCAGCTTCATTTCTGCGGCACGTTCGAGCGTTTGCTGTGCCACGCGCTCGGTGCTCCAGGCGATCCTGTGGAACAGATGACGATGCCGCGCCTTTACGCCGAGGAGGTAGTAGCCGCCGTCAAGGGCGGGGCCGAGCACCGCCTGCTCGCCCGGCCGGGCAAGCACCTCGGCAGTTTCGAGCAGGAGCGAAGTGGGCAGCGTAGGGCTGTCGGCATTGATAACCACCGCGGCGCTATGCCCCCGTTCGAGCATTTGCGTGATTGTGTGATCAAGACATTCTCCAAGCGACGGGTGGCAAGCCTCGATCAGCGCGATTTCGCTCGGGAGGTTGTCTTGGAAGAAGGGCCGTGCCTCGGCCGGACCATACGCGATATAGCCGGCGATCGACCTCTGCGCCGCGGCGGCGAGGATGTTCTCGGCGACGTCGCGCAAAAATGCCGTGTTGCATTGAGCGGCTTGTTCGAGCGTCAGAGGAGGCACCAGGCGGGTCTTGCTGTGGCCCGGGACCGAGGCCTTCGCCATCACGGCAATGCCACAGGTGCGAACTGCGGCATTGTCAATATCAGCGACCCGCATAAAACGCCCTCCCAATGCCCCGCAGCATGCCAAGCGCGATGCTCGGTCGGCGCCGCCGGGTAGAAAAAGTGATCTATGCCGTGGGGGCAGCCTAGCGCGTGACAGTAAAGACCGGCAGCGGCGGTGGAGTCACAGACTCGTGAACGCGGGTTCGTGCAGCTGGCTCCCCGGCTTACTTCGGGATCCCGCAACGCAGGCGCATCGGTCTATACTCCCTGCAGGAATTAGTTCGAGCTTGCGCGAGTTCTCGCGCTTCCGCGGGCACACCGGAGTACTTCCATGCCGAATCCGTTCTCTGATTTCTGGGATTTCGTGATCGGGAACACCGAGGATCAGAACTATCTCGGCTCGTGGAAATATCTTTTCGTCGCGCTGTTCCTGGCTCTCATCCTGGCGAGTATCGCGATCGCGATCAGGAACTGGCAGGAAGATCCGTCGCAGCGCACCGGCTCGCATCTCGGCACGTGGTTCGTTCGCGTGCTCGTGGGCGGAATGTGGTTCCAAGGAATGCTGTGGAAGCTGCCGCTGCCGGTCTCGGGAGGCTTGCAATATTGGACCGAGCAGATGGCCAGCCGGGCCGCATTCGAGTTTCATCGCGAGCTGGTCACCACGGTCTATCTTCCCTACCTTTATATCTTCAATCCCGTCATCTTTCTTGCCGAGCTCACCTTCGCCGTGTCGCTCATTCTCGGGCTCGGCGTGCGGCTTATCGGCGTACTTGGCATCATATTCGTGCTGCACCTGTGGCTCGGCATTTATCGGCCCGGCAGTCCGGCCGAATGGCCCTGGTCCTACGTGTTCCTTGCGATGCTGATGTTTTTCTTTGCGCTGCATGCAGCCGGCCGCAGCCTCGGTCTCGATGCGTGGTTGCGCCGGCACGTCGCGGCGGTGCGGGATGGTACGGGCTTTCTTGGCAAGCTGCTCTATCTGGCCGGGTAATGCCGAAGGCGGTTATTGTCCGGCCTCTGTCTGCTTGGATGAAACGCAAATAACCCAGCCCTAAGTATCGGCGATACCTTGGTCCAATAGTTTGCCCTTCGACGCGGCCCGTACATGGACGGAATTGTGTCACGACCGGCAGAATTCGATTTACTTCTTTGGATGCCTCCAGCGGCGCAAACGCTCGCCCGTGACGTAGAGCAGCGGGATAATGAAAATACCGAACAGCGATGCCGCGAGCATGCCGCCAAATACAGGCGTGCCCACCGCCTGGCGGGTGATCGCGCCGGCGCCGCTGGCGACAACCAGCGGCACCAAACCGAGAATGAACGCGAAACTCGTCATCATAACCGGACGAAATCGCAACGCCGCCGCTTCGATGGCGGCTGCCTGGACCTCCTTACCGGCATCGCGCTGCTCCACCGCGAACGCGACGATCAGGATCCCGTTCTTCGCGGCGAGCGCGATCAGCACGACCAGCCCGATCTGCGCGTAGACGTCGAAGCTCAGCCGCGCCAACATGATCGCGGCGATCGCGCCGAGGATTGCGACGCTGACCGACAACAGCGCCGGCACCGGAATATTCCAGCTTTCATAGAGCGCGACGAGAAACAGATACGCGAACAACAGGGCGAGCCCCAGCACGATTCCGGTGCGCCCGCCTGCCGCCTTCTCCTGTAGCGCGGTCCCCGTCCATTCGAAGCTGTAGCCCGCCGGCAGCGTGGCGGCGGAGACGCGCTCCATGGCGGCGAGCGCCTGGCCGGAGCTGTAGCCGGGCTTTGCCGCGCCGTTGACGATGGCGGCGCGAAATCCGTTGTAGCGCACGACCGTCTGCGGTCCTTGCACGAGCTTCGCGTCGGCCAGCGCCCGGATCGGCACCATCCCGCCCTGGGAATTGCGCACATAAATCTCGTAGATGTCGTCGATATTGTCGCGAAACGGCGTCTCGGCCTGCACGTTGACCTGCCACGTGCGGCCAAACACGTTGAAGTCATTGACGTAGAAGCTGCCGAGCGTCGACTGCAGCGCGTTGAAGATGTCGGTGATCCTGACGCCGAGAACCTGTGCCTTGTCGCGGTCGATATCGAGGTAGATCTGCGGCGTGTCCGCGGCATAGGTGCTGTAGACGCCGGCGAGCTCGGGCTCCTCGTTGGCAGCAAAGACCAGGCCACGCAGCGAAGCCGAGATGTCGGACGCCGATTGGCCCTGCAGCGCCTCCAGCGCGTATTGGAAACCGCCGGTGTTGCCGAGGCCGAGAATGGGAGGCAGGTTGAACGGGAACGCGACGGCGCCCTGGATGGCCGCCAGCTCCGGACGCAGCCGTGCAATGATCGCGCCCACGCTTTGCGCCGGATCGGTGCGATCTTCGTAAGGCTTGAGCCGAATGACGAAGAAAGCCTGGTTCGCGGCCGGGACATAATCGATGAAATTCAGCCCGACCACCGACAATACGCCTTGCACGCCCGGAATCGGTCTGACGATGTCTTCGACCTGCCTGACCACCGCCTCGGTGCGGTTGAGCGAGACGCCTTCGGGTAGACGCAGCGTCGCGAAAATTGCGCCCTGGTCCTCGTCCGGCAGAAAGCTCTGCGGCGTCTTGCTGAACAGCCACGCCGAGGCCGCCACCGTCCCGGCGACGGCCACCACCCCGAAGATGGCAACGCGCATCAAGCGGCGCACCACCCATACGTAGCCGTCGCGCGTGCGGTCGATTCCACGCAGCACGTAACGCATCGGGCCGCGAGTCGTTTGGCCATGCTTGAGCAGCACTCCGCAAAGCGCTGGGCTCAATGTCAGCGCGTTGACGGCCGAGATCAGCATGGCGACCGAGACCGCCACCGCGAACTGGCGGAAAAGGTGGCCGCTGATGCCGGGGATGAAGGCCACCGGAACGAACACCGAGAGCAAGACGAGCGTGATGGCGATGATCGGGCCAGTGATCTCCGCCATCGCTTTTTTGCAGGCCTCCCGCACCGGAAGCTGCGGGTTCTCCTCCATCACGCGCTCGACGTTCTCGACCACGACGATGGCATCATCGACGACGATGCCGATGGCGAGCACGAGGGCGAGCAGCGAGATGGTGTTGGCGGAGTAGCCGATCATCAGCAGCACCGCAAAGGTGCCGACGATCGACACCGGCACGGCCACGAGCGGGATCAAGGTGGTTCGCCATCTGCCCAGGAACAAGAACACCACAACGGCCACAAGGGCGATCGCTTCGGCGAGCGTGCGAATCACTTCGTTGATCGTCTCCGTGACGAAGACGGTCGAATCCCAGAATACGGTGTAAGCCAGATCGTTGGGGAAGCGCTTCTCCAACGTACTCAACGTCTCGCGCACCTGACGCGCCACCTCGACGGCATTGGATCCCGGCAGCTGGTAGATGCCGATCGCCGCCGCCGGCGCGCCATTGAAGCGGCTGTAGCGGTCCTGCGATCTTGCGCTCATCTCCACGCGCGCAACATCTTTGATGCGGATGACCGAGCCATCGGGATTGGCGCGCAGCACGATGGCGCCGAATTCCTCCGGTTGCGTGAGCCGCCCCTTGGTTTTGATGTTGATTTGGACCTGCTGCTCGCGCGTGATCGGCGCCGCGCCGATGCGGCCCAGCGCCGCCTGAATGTTTTGACTCTGAACCGCAGCGATGACGTCGTTTGGCGTGAGATTGAGTTCGGTCAACCGATCGGGGTCGAGCCAGATGCGCAACGAATAGTCGAGTGGTCCGAACAGCGTTGCCTGCCCCACGCCTCTGATCCGCGCCACCGGATCGATGAGGTTGATCGTTGCATAGTTGCTGAGATAAACGGCATCGTAGGTTTTGTTCGGGGAATAGACGTTTATCACCTGAAGGAGCGAGGCGGATTTCTTGCGGATGCTCAGCCCGGAGCGCGAGACTTCCTGGGGCAGCAGCGGGAGGGCGAGATTTGCGCTGTTCTGCACGTTGACGGTGTTGATGTCCGGTTCGGTGCCCAGCGCGAAGGTCACCGTGAGGATGTAGCTGCCGTCGGAGCCGCTGGCGGACTGATAATAAAGCGCATTGTCGACGCCGTTGACTTGCTGCTCGATCGGTTGCGCCACCGTCGTCTCGACCACTTCGGCATCGGCGCCCGGATAAGTCGCGGTGAGCGTCACCTGCGGCGGCACGATCTCCGGGAATTGCGCGATCGGAATCGCGGTGATGGCGATGGTGCCGGCAAGGGTGGTGACGATGGCGATGACGATCGCAAGCCGCGGCCGATCGATGAAAATGTCAGAAAACATTCAGGTGCCCGGCACGACAGTTGCCGTCACCACCTGGCCGGGGCGCACCTTCTGAATCCCCTCGACGATCACCTGCTCCCCCTCCTTGAGGCCGTCGGTCACCACGATATTGCGGCCTTGCTCGGCGCCGGTCGTGATGCGGCGCTGCTCGACCTTCTTGTCGGCATCGACCACGAGGACATAGCGGCCGCTTTGATCGAGCAGGACGGCGGCTTGCGGAACGGTCAGCGCCGACTTCGGCGCGCCCCGTTCCACGCTGACGCTGACCACCCCGCCGGGGATGAGCAGATGCTCCGGGTTCGGCACTGTTGCCCGAACCGCCACGGTGTCGGTCGTGGGGTCGACCTGGACGTCGAGCAAATTGGCGACGCCGGGATGCGGATAGACGGTGCCATTGGGCAGCTTGATGCGGACGGTCACTGGTCCGTTCTTGTCCGCGTCAGCGGGGCGCCGGCGATAGTAGTCGAGAAGGTTGCGCTGGCTGACCGGGAAGATGACATAGACGGGATCCTGGCTGACGATCGTCGCAAGCCTTCCGGACGAGGGCTGGACCAGATTGCCCTTCGTGAAAATGGCGAGCCCGATGCGTCCGTCGATAGGCGAGCGGATCTCGGTATAGCCGAGATTGATTTCCGCCTGCTCGAGCGCCGCCTGCGCCTCCATCACGCTCGCCTGCGCGGCTGCCTCGTCCGCTGCGCGCTGGTCGAGCGTGGATTGCGGGATGTTCTGATTGCGCACGAGTTCCTTGCCGCGCTCGAGCTGCAACTTGGCGTTGACCTCCGTGGCTTTTGCCTTGGCGAGGGTGGCGCGCGCCTGGTCGACGGCCGCCTTGTAAGTGGCCTGCTCGATGCGGAACAACAGGTCGCCCGTTTTGACCCCCTGCCCTTCGGTGAAGTTGCGCTCCTCGATGAAGCCCGGCACCCGTGCAACGACGTCGACCTTCTCGATCGCCGTGATGCGTCCGATGTAGTCGACGGTTTCCGTTACCTGCCGGCTCACCACCGGAGTGACCGAAACGGCGGGCGGCGGCGCGCCTTGCGCGGCGGCGATGCCGCAGGAGGCAGCGAGGCCCAGCGCGGAAATAAAGGATCTGCAAGCGACCATGCGACCGGACATCACCGTTCTCCTCCATGTCAGGCCGGAACAGCAGCGCCCACGCGTCTCGGCACGACGAGCTTCGCTATGAGAATCTGCACGATCTCGCCGTGCTGATTTCGCGTTTCGCTGCGCACGCGGATCATTCCACGATCAGGCCGCGAGCGCGAGGGAGTTATCTCCTCGATTTCGCTCACAACCATAAGCGTGTCGCCCGGCCGCGTCGGCTTGGGCCAGTTGACCTCGCCGCCGCTGCCGATGATCCCGCCCATCAGCGGCAAGCCGGCCTCGACGAGTAACTTCATCGTGATCGCGGCGGTATGCCAGCCGCTCGCGGCCAGTCCGCCGAACAGCGTGGCCTTCGCGGCTTCATCGTCAAGATGAAACGGCTGCGGATCGAATTGCGCCGCAAACGCCTTGATCTGCGCCTCGTCGATCGTGTGGGAGGCGCTCGAGAAGCGCTGCCCCACGCTGAGATCGTCCAGGAAAAAGGTTGTCGGAGCCGATTTGCTGCGCTCGTCCATTGGCTGCTCCAGGAGTTACTTGCATCATGATAGTTACTGGTCTATATTGTGTCAATGCAGCGCAAGAGCTTCGCCCGGATGCCCTGCCCGATTGCCCGCAGTCTCGAGCGCGTGGGCGAGTGGTGGAGCATTCTCATTCTGCGTGATGCCCTGCATGGGTTCACGCGCTTCGATCAATTCCAGAAGAGTCTCGGGATCGCGCCGAACATGCTGGCGCGCCGGCTCGATGCGCTGGTCGATGCGGGCCTGCTGCAGCGCCGGCAGTACAGCGAACGGCCGCCGCGATACGAATATGTGCTGACCGCGCGCGGGCGCGATTTTCGTCCGGTCCTCGTCGCGTTGCTGGCCTGGGGAAACAAGCACTTCGCGCCGGAAGGCCCAAGCGTACAGCTCGTCAACGCCAAGACCGGCGCGGCGGTCGATCCCGTCCTGGCCGATCCCGCCACCGGGCGGCCGATCCAGGAGCCGGACTACGCATTGGTCCCGGGTCCCGCCGCCAACGAACGCGTCCGCCGAAAGTACGCATCGAGCAAGCATCCGATGGTCTCGGGCCCTGCGCGTTCGATCGCAGGACGCGAGAAAGGCCGTCCGCGCAAGAGGGGCCCGGCATGAGCGTCGCGGCAATCGAGCCGACGGTCGGTCTTCCGCTCGGCGAGGCGGACGTTGCGAAAGTGCGCGAGCTCAGCCCGCGCACGCGCGCGCTGCTGCAAGGGCCGATCGCTCCCACGTTGGTGCGGATGGCCTGGCCGAATGTGCTGGTGATGTTCGCGCAAGCCGCCACCGGGCTCATCGAGACTTGGTTCGTCGCAAAGCTCGGCACGGATGCGCTCGCGGGCATGGCGCTGGTGTTCCCCGGCGTGATGCTGATGCAGATGATCTCCGCCGGCGCGATGGGCGGCGGCATCTCGTCCGCGATCGCGCGAGCGCTCGGTGGCGGCCGGCGCGAGGAAGCAGATGCGCTGGTGCTGCACGCGCTCGTCATCATGGTCGCGCTCGGCGCTTCGTTCTCCGTGCTCATGCTCGCGTTCGGACGGCCGATCTATCGCGCGCTCGGCGGCGAAGGCGGCGAGCTCGAGGCCGCGCTCAGCTATTCCAACGTCGTTTTCGCAGGCAATGTGTTGCTTTGGACGATGAACGGCTTGGCCAATGTCGTCCGCGGCACCGGCAACATGCTGGTCCCGGCCCTGGTGATCTGTGCCGGCGTCGTGGTTCTCGTGCCGTTGTCGCCGCTCCTGATCTTCGGCATCGGCCCCTTTCCGGCGCTCGGCATCGCCGGCGGCGGCGCGGCGCTGGTGTTGTTCTATGCGGCGGGAACCGCCGTGCTCGGCTGGTACGTGCTCTCGGGGCGCAATCTTGCGCGTTTGCGGATGTCGCGGCTGCGCTGGCCGTTGTTTCGGACCATCCTCGGCGTGGGCGCGGTCGCTTCGGTCACATCGCTGCAGACGAATGTGATCATCGCGCTTGCCACCGCATTGGTCGCCACCACCGCCGGAGCGGGCGCCGCGGCCGGCTACGGCACGGGCGCACGACTGGAATACCTTTTAATCCCGATCATCTTCGGACTCGGAGCACCGCTCGTCGCAATGGTGGGCACGAATATCGGCGCCGGGCAGCGCGAGCGGGCGCTGCGCATTGCTTTCATCGGCGGGGCCATGGCTTTCGTGATCACGGAAGCGATCGGCATCGCCGCAGCCCTCTGGCCACAGCTCTGGATCACCGCGTTCAGCACCGATCCCCATGTGGTCGAGACAGGCACCACTTATCTGCGCTTTGTCGGACCGGCCTACGGCTTTTTCGGCTTGGGTCTAGCGCTCTACTTCGCATCGCAGGGCGCGGGACGACTGTTTTGGCCGTTGACGGCCGGCTTCCTGCGCATGCTGGTCGCAATCGCCGGCGGATGGATCGCACTACGCCTGACCGGCTCGTTGTACTGGCTGTTCGCCGCTCTCGCGGTCGGCCTGTTTCTGCATGGAAGCGTGTTGTTCGCCGCCATCGCCTCCGGCGCATGGTTTCGCCATTCCGTGCCGGCCAGGAGCTGAGGGGGCGCGCCAGGAGTCCGATAGCCAGGGTCCGATGGCCAGAGTCCGATGGCCGTATGAGTACGGTTGTCGCGATATCACGTCATCTGGAGGTAAACATGCGTGAGCCCGCGGCGAGACAGATCGTTCTCGCGTCTCGGCCCAAAGGACCGCCGACACCGGAGAACTTCCGTCTGGAGGAAGTATCGATTCCGGTGATGCCGCCCGGCGGTCTCCTGCTGCGGGTGCTCTATCTGTCACTCGACCCCTATATGCGCGGCCGCATGGACGATCGGAAATCCTATGCGAAGCCCGTCGGCGTCGGCGAGGTGATGTCCGGCGAGAGCGTCTGCGAGGTGATCGAGTCCGATCGTTCGGGCTACGCTGCCGGCGATATTGTGCTAGCGCCGACGGGTTGGCGCACCCATGCGGCATGGGATGGGGGCGCGTTGCGCAAGCTCGACCCGACATTGGCGCCTATCACGACGGGACTGGGCGTGCTCGGCATGCCCGGATTCACCGCTTATGCCGGGCTCAATCTCATCGGCAAGCCGAAACCGGGCGAGACGGTTGTCGTCGCCGCTGCGAGCGGCCCTGTCGGCTCGCTTGTCGGACAGCTCGCCAAGATGGCCGGCGCGAGGGCCGTCGGCGTCGCTGGCGGCGCGGAAAAATGCCGCTACGTAGCCGAGGAATTGCGCTTCGACGCCGCCGTCGACCATCGCGCGCGTGACTTTGCCGAACAGCTTGCGGCGGCCTGCCCACAAGGCATCGACGTGTATTTCGAAAATGTCGGCGGCGCTGTTTGGCAAGCCGTGCTGCCCTTGCTCAATACCTTCGCCCGCGTGCCCGTCTGCGGGCTGATCGCGCAATATAGCGCAGCCGGCCAGGCTGCGGGACCGAACCTCCTGCCCGCGACGATGCGCGAGGTGCTGACCAAGAGCCTCACTTTGCGCGGCTTCATCAACTACGAATTCGCCGCCGAGCATTATCCCGACTTCCTGCGCACCGTGTCGGCCGCAATCGCCGACGGCCGCGTCCGTTATCGCGAGGACATCACTGACGGACTTGAGCACGCGCCCGCGGCCTTCATCGGGATGCTCGAAGGCCGCAATTTCGGGAAAACACTCGTGCGCGTCGCACGCTCCAACTAATAAAATGCGTCGATCGAAGGGGCGACCGCACTATCGACCCTGGCACACTCTCGCCGGCCCCTTCGCGCGTCCCCCGGTGTTTCTTGTTGTATTTGTTTGCGGCGCGGCGGCCGCGGCGTGAGGCCAAAAGCGCGCCGTAGTGGCCTATGCGGGGTACGCGCGGCTGCAATCCT
>CBFGVM010000102.1:0-11397 GCA_965652015.1 uncultured Alphaproteobacteria bacterium | reverse complement strand
CCCGCTCACGCGTGGCCAATCCACATCGAAGTCGTGGACTCGCCCGTTCGCTATAAGACGCGCCATTTCCCCCCTCACCCCAACCCAGCTTCAAAACGGCGGTTCGATTCTGCCGATATTAGTTCAAAAAAATAACGCGCGCAAAACTCCCCCGCGAACGCGATACGCCCCGGCTATAAGGCCGGCCGGCTGCGCACCTTGCGGGGGAAGGCGGCGGCCGATCCGGCCGCCGCCTCGCCCCGTCAGGCAAATGAGATGTTGTGGGTCTTCAGCGGGATCGAGCGGATGCGCTTGCCTGTCGCGGCAAAGTACGCGTTGAGCACGGCAGGCGCAGCTACGAAGATGGTCGGCTCGCCGACGCCGCCCCAGAAGCCGCCGGACGGCATGAGGATGGTTTCGACCTTCGGCATCTGGGCGATGCGCATCAAATCGTAGCTGTCGAAGTTTTGCTGCTCGATCCGCCCGTCCTTCACCGTACATTCGCCCGTGAACAGCGCGCTGAGGCCATACACGAACGAGCCGGCGACCTGCCGGTCGATCTGAGCGGGATTGACCGCGTGACCGCAATCCGTGGCACCCACGATGCGGTGGATTTTGATCTTATCGCCACTCATGACCGAGATCTCGACCGCCGCCGCCACGTAGCTGCCGTAGCCCATCTGCTGGGCCAGGCCACGATAGACGCCTTGTGGTGCGGGCTGGCCCCAGCCGATTTTTTCGGCCACGGCGTTCAGCACGGCGAGATGCTTGGGATGTTTCGCCATCAGCTTGCGGCGGAACTCGAGCGCATCCTGCCCGGCTGCATGGGCCAGCTCGTCCATGAAGCACTCGAGATAGATGGAGTTCTGGTTGTTGTTGACGCCGCGCCAGAAGCCCGGCGTGACGTGCGGGTTTCGCATGGCATGATCGATCAGCAGGTGGGGGATGTCGTATCCGAGCACGCCCTCCGTGCCGCCGGGATTGAGCCCCTGGAACGTCGCCGTGTCGCGTCCGTTCTGGAGCCGCGAAGGCGCGAGCGTCGCCAGGATCGATTGGCCGGAAATGCGCATATGCAAGCCGGTCAGGTTGCCGCCTGCATCGAACGCACCGGTGAGCTTGCACTGCGTGGTCGGATGGTAGGTATCCTGCGTCATGTCTTCTTCGCGCGACCACAGCAGCTTGACCGGGGTCCCCGGCATCTCTTTGGCGATCAGCACGGCCTGAGTGACGTAATCGGTCCGGCCGCGCCGGCCGAAGCCGCCGCCGAGCAGGAGCTTGTACACGTCGCACTTGGCGATCGGCAGGCCCGACGCCTCGGAGGTGGCAGCCAGCGCCGCTTCCGCGTTCTGCGAACTCGTCCACACCTCGCACTTGTCCGGCGTGTAGAGCGCAGTCGCGTTCAAGGGCTCCATGCAGGCGTGAGCCTGATATGGATAGCTGTAGACCGCTTCGACCTTCTTTGCTGCGCCGGCAATCGCTGCTTTCACATCGCCTTTTTGATTGCCGACGAATGCATCCTGCGCATCGAGCCCGGCCTTGAGCAATTCGCCGATCGAGGCGGTGGTCACCTTCGCGTTGTCGCCCTCGTCCCACACGATCGGCAGGGCATCGAGCGCGGTCTTGGCCTGCCACCACGTGTCGCCGACGACAGCGACGGCGGAATCGCCGACCTGGACGACCTTCTTCACTCCCTTGTTGCCGGTGATCTTGGCAGCGTCGAAGCTCTTTACTTTGCCGCCGTGGACCGGAGAGGCCTTGATCGCTGCAGAGAGCATCCCCGGCAGTTTCACGTCGATCGAGTAGAGTTGCTTGCCGGTCAGCTTGTCCTGCGTGTCGAGCCGTTTGAGCGGTTTGCCGGCAATCTTCCAATCCTTGGGATCTTTGAGCTTGACTTCCGCGGGCGGCTCGAGCTTCGCAGCCGCTTCGGTCACCTTGCCGTAGGTGGTGGTGCGGCCGGACGGCTTGTGCGTGATGACACTGTTTGAGGCGCTGCACTCGGCAGCTGGAACGCCCCAAGCGTTGGCAGCAGCCTGGATCAACATTTCGCGCGCTGCCGCGCCACCCTTGCGCACGTACTCGTGCGACTCTCGGATGCTGCGGCTGCCGGTGCTGGTGTAGTCGCCCCATATGCGCTTGCGGGCGACGTTTTGCCCCGGCGTGGGATATTCGGTCGTGACCTTCGACCAGTCGCATTCGAGCTCTTCGGCGACGAGCTGGGCGAGCCCGGTGAGCGAGCCTTGGCCCATTTCGGAGCGGGCGATGCGAATGACGACCGTGTCGTCCGGGCGGATCACCACCCAGGCGTTGATCTCCGGCGAGCCGTCCTGCGCACGGATGACCTGCGGGCCGCCAAACGGAATGTCGAGGCCGAGCGCCAACCCGCCACCCATGGCGGCGGCGCTCACGACGAAGCTGCGGCGATCGATTTTCGGTACGTAATTCATGGCTGCCTCCCTGCTCATGCGCTCGCGGCAGCGGCATGGATCGCCGCGCGCACCTGCTGATAGGTGCCGCAGCGGCAGATATTGGTGATGTTGGTGTCGATGTCGGCATCCGTCGGTTTCGGCTTGTCCTTGAGGAGCGCCGCCACCGCCATGATCATCCCGCACTGGCAATAGCCGCATTGCGGCACGTCGTGATCGAGCCAGGCCTTCTGCACCTTGTGCAGCACCCCGTTCTGCGCCAGCCCTTCGATCGTGGTGATCTGCCGGCCGGCCACCGCGCTCAGCGGCACCGAGCATGAGCGCATCGCAACGCCATCGACCTGGACCGTACAGGCCCCGCACTGGGCGATGCCGCAGCCGTATTTGGTGCCGGTCAGTCCGATCGTATCGCGCAGCACCCACAGCAGCGGCGTGTCGGCATCCACGTCGACCTGGTGGGTCTTTCCATTGACGGTGAGATCAGCCATTGGCGAGCCTCCCTGCATCGCCCCTTGCGGGGGCGATGGTTGATATCGCGGTCGACCCCTCGGTCATGCCGCGCCCCGGGTCCCTGAAAGATAGCTTGGTTTTATTCTAATATGGAAATCGCAAGTGCGCGAGGAGGGTTCCGCCGCATGGCCGGGATGCGGCACCCGGACCGGTGCATCGGGTTTCAAGATCGAAGATCCTGTGCGTCAACCTGACCATGGTGCCATTGGCGGGCGGTAATCGGCGCCAGCACAACTTTGGAGGTTTGCAATGCCTGACGAACCGGGTGCGGTCTTCGACGCCCACGTACGCGCCGAGTTCGTAGAACGCAGCGTCGAAGTCACCATGGCAACGATGACCGAAGCGCCGTATGTCACGCACGTCCCGGTGATGACCGGCGGGTACGGCCGCGAGCAGGTACGCCAATTCTACGCGGACTGGTTCGTCGGCCGCTGGCCTGCCGACATGCAGGTAACGCAAATTTCCCGCACCGTGGGACAGGGTCGCGTCGTCGACGAACTCATCGCCAGCTTCACTCACGATGTGGAGATGCCGGCGCTGTTGCCGGGGATTGCGCCAACCGGGCGCAAAGTCAGGCTGCCGCACGTCGTGGTCATGGGAATTGTGGACGGCAAGGTTGCGTACGAGCATATCTATTGGGACCAGGCTTCCCTGCTCGTGCAGGTGGGCTTGCTCGATGCCGCCAAGCTGCCGGTCGTCGGCGCCGAGCAGGCGGACAAACTCCGCGACCCCACGCTGCCGTCGAACGAACTGATCCACCGCGCCGGACGGCGAAGGGGTTTCCCTGCCGAGCCATAGTTGCAAGCATGGCCTGGCTACCTCGCAGTGGTCTGCAGCGACGTCATCGCGCGGCAGCAGGAAGTATTGAGCCGCCTGCCGAGGTCCCCTAACGTTTGCAGCGGCGCGCCGGGACGGCAGGTGGGTCATGGACTTTGTCCGGCAGACGATTGTCATCAACGGCTACAACCTCGGCCTGGCCCGCGGCGGCAAGGGCGCGCCGCTCCTGTACCTGCACGGCCCGGACGGACTCGGAGAATGGCCGGTCATCCTCGACACCTTGGCGGAGCGTTTCGATGTGATCGTCCCCGATCATCCCGGCTTCGGCGGGTCCGAGGCACCAGCCTGGATCGACGACGTTTCCGATGTGGCGTATTGCTATCTGGATGCGATCGAGGCGCTCGGCCTCTCCGGCGTGCATATCATCGGCCAATCGCTGGGCGGCTGGATTGCGCTCGAAATGGCGGTGCGTTCCACGGAGCGCCTGCGCAGCCTGACGCTGATCTCGGCCGCCGGTATCCACGTCAAAGGCGTGCCGAAGACGGATATTTTCATCCTCGACCCGGAGGAGGTGGCGCGCCTCGCCTATGCGGATCCGAAGATCGGCGAGAAAGCCGCCGCCCGTGTCGGCACTGAGAAGTATCAGGACCTCGCCATTCTCAACCGCATCGCCAGCGCGCGTTTCGGATGGCAACCGCGCTTCTTCAATCCGCGGCTGGAGCGCTGGCTGCATCGGGTGAAGATCCCCACTCACATCATCTGGGGCGACGGCGACCGGATCATTCCGCCGGACTATGCCCAGGCCTTCCACCGCCTGATCCCGGGCTCCACACTCACGATCATTCCCAAGGCCGGCCACCTGCCGCATGTCGAACAGGCCGGAGCTGTCGCCGAGGCGATCCAGAGCTTCTTGCGGAACTGATCTAGCACTGAGCTTTGCTTGGACGCGCGTCGAGGAGACGACAATGACAACGAAGAAATACGAGACCGTCCTCATCGAGAAGCAGGACGGCATCACGTGGCTGATCATGAACCGGCCGGACAAACGAAACGCCATGAGCCCGCAACTGCATCTCGAGATGGATGACGCGCTCGCCGAACTCGCTGTCGATCCGCAGACCCACGTTCTCGTGCTTACCGGTGCTGGCGAGGCATTCTGCGCCGGCCAAGACATCAAGCTTTATTTCCGCGCCAATGATGACGCGCCGGCGGAGCGGGCGAAAGCGCGCCATGCCTCCAGTCAGTGGCGCTGGCACAGACTCTCGAACTTCCCGCAGCCGACCATTGCCATGGTCAACGGCTACTGCTTTGGCGGCGGCTTCACCCAGGTCTGCGCGTGCGATTTCGCGCTCGCCGCCGACGAGGCCGTGTTCGGCCTCTCCGAGGTCAACTGGGGCATTCTGCCCGGCGGCATCGTGTCGTGGAACGTCGCGCAGACCTTGAACTTCCGCGACGGCATGTATTACGCGCTCACCGGCGATACGTTCGACGGCAAGAAGGCGCAGGAGATCGGGTTCGTGAACTTCTCCTATCCCAAGGCCAAACTGAAGGACGAGACGATCAAGCTCGCCAAGAAGTTGATGGAAAAGAGCCCGGCCGTCCTGCGTTACACCAAAGAGGCGCTGCGTGCCGTGCGCTTCATGAACGAGCCCCAGGCGGCCGACTACCTCAACGCCAAGAGCGAAGCCTTGCGCTTCGTCGACACGGAGGATAGCCGCGGTCAAGGCATGAAGCAGTTTCTCGACGAGAAGACCTATCGTCCGGGCTTCGGCGCGTTCCAACGCCACAAGGCGAGCCGCGCATAGCGGCTGCGAGCCGGTGCGAAGCGCCGCGTAGCGCATGCAGGCCTATCGCGACGCAACCTTGCCTTTGTCTTTCCTCAGTTGCGCCCGGCGCGCCTGCGTGGCCGTCACGTCCAGCGCCCATGATTGCCCGGCCGGCCGGAGGATCACGCCATAATCGCGCTCCGCCGCTTCCCTCGACACGAGGCCTTCGCGCACATCGGCCAGCACGCGCTCGGGCTCACGCGCGAGCGGATCGCCATATCCGCCGCCTCCCGGAGTATCGAGCCGGAAGATGTCCGCCGCCTGCAACGGGTAGTCCGGGTAGCGGGACGGCAAGCGCTTGGCCGTCGGGGTGCCTGGGTTGATCCAAATCTCACCGGCACGCCCGCTGCTGCCGTCGGCACAGCCGTTCGGCGGAACCACATGTTTCATCGAGCGGATGGAGAAACGCGCGTCCGCGAGATTGAGATATTCGCGGCGAATGCCTAGTCCGCCGCGGAACTCGCCCGCGCCGCCGGAGTCGGAGATAAGCTCGAAGCGGATGAGGCGGGTGGGAAATTCGCTCTCGATGATTTCAACCGGCGCGATCTTGGCGTTGCTTTGGTTGACGGTGATGCCGGACGCGCCGTCCTTGCTCGCGCGCGCGCCGGCGCCGCCAGCGATGATCTCGTATTGCACATAGCCTTTGCCGGTATAGGTATTGCGGCCGCCGAGGATGATGGAGCGGCTGCCGCTGCCGTCGGCGCGTACCTTGCCCGGCACCAAATGGCTCATGGCGGCGAAGATCGCGTCCACCAGGGCATGGATCGTGGGATTGTAGGTGTTGACCGGCGCGGGAAAGCGCGGATTGAGCACACTGCCCTCGCGCGCGGTCATGCTGAAGCCGCGTGCGAGGCCGCTGGAGACATACATGTTCGGATCGATGAGCGAGATCAGCGCGTAGGCGCACGCCGCTTGCACGAGAGGCGGCCGGATATTGGCGGGTCCCTTGGTTTGCTCCGCCGAGCCGCTGAAATCGAAATGCAGCCTGTCTCCTTTCTTTTCTACGACGACGTGGATGCGCACCGGGCGTTCCAGATCGATGCCGTCATCATCGACGAAACGCTCCGCCGCGAAACGGCCGTCCTCCCACTCGGCGATTGCGGCCTTGACCTTTGCTTCCGAGACTTCGAGCAAGCGATCGAAGCAGGCAAGAATCTCCCCCTTGCCGAACTTGCCCACCAGCTCCTCGAGCCGCTTCTCGCCCAACCGGTCTGCCCCGAGTTGGCCGCGGATGTCGCCGAGCACGAGTTCCGGGGTGCGGCTGTTGGCGCCGATCAGGCGCTCGATGTCGCTGTTGGGTCGATAGCCGCGTTGGTAACGCACGGCGGGCAGGTGCAGCCCCTCGTTGAAAATTTCCCGCGCTTGGCCGGAGCAGCTTCCCGGCACCGGGCCGCCGATGTCGCTCTTGTGCGCGATCGACCCGCAGAAGCCGAATAGCTCGGAGTCGATAAAGGCCGGCGTAATGACCGCGATATCGGGCGCGTGCGGGCTTCCGCCCTGGTACGGGTGATTGATGATGAAGGCATCCCCCTGCGCGATGCTTGCGCCGAACACGTCGATGATGGCGCCGGTGCAGGCCGCAAACGCGCCGATATGCAGCGGCAACACCACATGCTGCGCCACGACCTCGCCGCGCGCGTTCATCAAGGCGCAGGAGGCATCCTGCGACTCCCGCACGATGGTGGAGAAGCCGGTGCGAAACAGCGAATTTTGCATCTCCTGCACGATGCCGGAGAGGCTGGCCTTAACGACTTCGAGAACGACCGCGTCGGTCGCGCGCATCGCGATCAGTTCTCCTGCGTCACGATCAGGTTCTTCCATTCGTCCACTCGTGCGATTTGGCCGGGCCGGATCACGGTGGTGCAATCGAGCTGCTCGAGGACGGCCGGTCCGGTAATGCTCGAGCCCACGTCGAGTCGCTCCCGCTCATAGATCGGGCAGTCGAACGACGCGCCGTCGAACCACGCGCGCCGGGCGCCGCGCCATGCGTCCTTAACGGCAACGCCGGTACGCTCGAATGTCGGCAGCTCGACCGGCGGCATGAGACCGAGGCCACGCACGCGATACGACACGAGCTCGACTGGCTCCTCCGGCGCCATATGGCCGAACATGCTCCGGTGCTGCTGATCGAAGCCGATGCGCAGCTTTTTTAGGTCGGTCACCCGCAAGGGTTCGGCAGGGCAGGGCACGGCGATCTCGTAGCCCTGGCCGGCATAGCGCATGTCGAGCGACCGTTCGATGCGTATGCGATTGCGCGCGAACCCGTCGCCGTGCAATTCCGCAATCGCCTGCGCCGCCAGCGGCTCGAAGATGCCATTCATCTCTTCTGGAGTGACTTCGCTCAACGGCGCCATCTTCGAGCGGATGTAATCGTGCTTGACGTCGGACATCAGCAGACCGATCGCCGAAAACACCCCGGGATAGAGCGGCACGATCACGCCGGCCATACCGAGGTCGCGCGCGATGCGTCCCGCATGCAGCGGCCCGGCGCCGCCGAAGGCGAGCAACATGAAGTCACGCAGGTCGTGCCCGCGCATGGTGGAGATCGCCTTGATCGCCTCTTCCATCTTCACGTCGATGATCCGGACGATGCCTTCCGCCGCGCCAACGAGCCCGAGGCCGAGCGGGCGTGCGACCTTGGTCTCGATGGCAGCGCGCGCCTTGCCCGCGTCGAGCCGCATGCGCCCGCCGAGGAAGCCATCTTCGCCCAGATAGCCCAGCACTAGGTTGCAATCGGTGATGGTCGGCGCTTCGCCGCCTCGGCCGTAACAAGCCGGCCCCGGCACCGCACCGGCGCTCTGCGGCCCCACTTGCAGCATCCCAAAGCGGTCCACCGTCGCAATCGTGCCGCCACCGGCGCTCACCGTATTGATGTCCAACATCGGCACCGCGAGATCGCGTTCGGCAATCTTTCCCCGGCTCGACAACAGCGGCTCGCCGTCCTTGATCAGCGCCACGTCGCACGACGTTCCGCCCATGTCGAAGGTGATGATGTTGCGCAAGTCCTTCAGGCGGCCGGCGAGCACGCCTGCGGTCACTCCGCCGGCGGGACCCGACAGCACGGTGGTAACCGCGCGGCGTGCGGCGGCGGCAAACGTCTCCATGCCGCCATTCGATTGCATCACGTATTTCTGCCGGGTTGCGATGCCGCCCTCGCAAAGGCGGCGGTCGAGTTGCGCGATGTAGCGCTCGAGGATCGGCTGCAGATAGGCGTTGATGACGGTGGTGCTCAGCCGATAGTACTCGCGGATCTGCGGCAGCACCTCGGACGAGAGCGAGATGCTGCAATCGGGCATTTCCTCGAGCACGATCTCGCGCACGCGCGCTTCGTGCTCGGGATGCAGGAACGAGAACAGCAGACATACCGCAATCGATTCGACGTCTTGCGCGGCCAGCTCGCGCACCGTTTGACGCAGCGCTGTTTCATCGAGCTTTTCGAGCACATTTCCCCGGAAGTCGACGCGTTCCTTCACTTCGCCGGTCAAGCGCTGCGGCACCAGCGGCTGTGGTTTGTCGTACATGACGTCGAAGATCGCCGGCCCGTACGGACGCGCTTGCTCGCCCACGGGGTAGATGCCGCGGAATCCCTTCGTCACCAACAAGCCGGTCTTGGCACCCTTTCCCTCGAGCAGCGCGTTGGTGCCGACCGTGGTGCCGTGACAGAAATAGCCGATGTCGGCCGGCGTGCCAGCCGTTGCGAACAGCGCCTCGATTCCCGCAAAGATGGCGCGCGACGGATCGTCCGGCGTCGAAGGCAGCTTGGCGATCGACAGCTTGCCGGTTTCCTCGTTGAGATACACGAAGTCCGAAAATGTCCCCCCTGTATCGACCGTGACGCGGTAGCGAGCCATGCGATGAGCGGTTCCCGCGAGAGCGAGCAGCGGCAGGTATTATAAGGACGTGGGCCGCGGCAAGGGACAATATCGCTCGCTGATCCATCACCGCGGTATGCAACGGCGGAAGGGCAATTCGGTTGACGCAGAACGCCCGAGCGAAGAATGCGGTTGTAATCCGACTTCGATCCAGATGACATATTGTCAGACGCAGGAGCGCATATGTCAGGGCAGGTCGCAACCGACGCGGTCATCGCCAGCCCGAGCGAAGTGCCGCGTGTTGCGGCGGCAGAGCTCGCAACCTTCATCACGCGTGCCTTCGAGGCCGCCGGGCTTGCCTCCGAAGATGCGAACATCGTCGCCGGATTGATGGTCGAAGCCGATTTGCGCGGCAGCGATACCCACGGCGTGATCCGCCTGCCGCTTTACCTGCGGCGCTTGAAGGCGGGCGGAGTCGCGCCGCGCCCGAACATCCG
Source organism: uncultured Alphaproteobacteria bacterium (assembly GCA_965652015.1). Classification (GTDB taxonomy): domain Bacteria; phylum Pseudomonadota; class Alphaproteobacteria; order Rhizobiales; family Xanthobacteraceae; genus VAZQ01. The sequence goes on along the minus strand of CBFGVM010000102.1, from coordinate 1,573 downwards.
CATCGTGCAGGAGCGCCCGGGCTGCGCCCTTGTCGACGGCGGCAACGGTATCGGTCACCTCGTCATGCGCTTTGCCGCCATGACCGCGATCGAAAAGGCGAAGCGTACAGGCGTCGCCTGGGTGGGCGCGCGCATGAGCAACCACGCGGGCCCGGCGGCACTCTATGCCATGATGCCGCTTGCACATGACATGGTCGGCATCTACTTGGCGGTCGGCAGCAACAATCATCTGCCGCCGTGGGGCTCGAGCGAGAACCTGCTCGGCACCAACCCGATCGCGATCGCCATCCCGTCCGAAGAAGAGGCGCCTATCGTGCTCGACATGGCGCCGACGGTTGCCGCCTTCGGCAAGGTGCGCCTGAAGATGCAGCGCGGCGAGGAAATGCCGGTCGGCTGGATGATCGGCCGCGACGGCAAGCCGCTCACCGATCCCAAGCGCGCGGAGGAGGGCCTGCTCCTGCCGATCGGCGATTACAAAGGCTACGGCCTGAGCCTGATCGTGGGCCTGTTGGCGGGTGCGCTCAATCAGGCCGCTTTCGGGCGTGAGGTCGTCGATTTCGTCAAGGAGCCGGGCCGGGCCACGAATACCGGTCATGCGATCGTGGCGCTGTCGGTCGAAGCCTTTGCGCCGGCTGCCGTATTCAAGCGCCAGGTCGATGCCGCGGTGCGCGCCATGCGAGCCGCCCAACCCTTGCCCGGGGTCGAGCGCATCTGGCTGCCCGGAGAACAGAGCCATCTCAAGCGGCAGGATCGGACGAGGAACGGCATTCCCATGCCTAAGTCATTGCGCGACAGCCTCGATGCGGCCGCGCGCGAGCTTGGCATTGCGCCGCTCGGTTGAATTCGTGTCCCATCGGAACCCCGTCGGCGTTATCGGCATCGGCCTCTTGGGTCAGGCATTCGTGCATCGCCTGCGCGGCGCCGGCTTCGAGATCATGGGCTTCGATGTCGATGCCGCCAAGAATGCCAAGCTCGCGGAGCTCGGCGGCCGGCCTACGGCCTCGGTTGCCGACCTCGCGCGGCGCTGCAATCCCATCGTGCTTGCGGTGTTCAGCACCGATCAGGTCGAGGACGTGATCGAGAGAGAATTATTGCCGGTCTTGGGCAACGGCTCCGGCAAGCTCGTCCTGTGTGCGAGCACCTGCGACCCTGACCGCATCGCAGCGCTGGGCGAGCGCGTTGCGAGGCGGGGGCTGCGCCTCTTGGAAACGCCGGTATCGGGGGCGAGCGGGCAGGTCAGCCGCGGCGAGGGCGTCGGGCTGATCGGCGGCGATGCCGATGTCGTGCGTGCAGTGGAGCCGATCTTGCGCGCGCTGTTTGCGAGCTATTTCCACATCGGCAAGGTCGGAGACGGCGGGCGCGCCAAACTTGCCGTGAATCTGATTCTCGGGCTCAACCGATTGGCGCTGGCCGAAGGCCTGGTGTTCGCCGAGAGACTTGGACTGGACCCTGAGGCGTTTCTCAAGGTCGTCCGCGGCTCGGCCGCCTATTCACAGGTCATGGACATCAAGGGTTGCAAGATGGTCCGCGGCGAATTCGCCGCCGAGGGCCGCATCACGCAGCATCTCAAGGA
>CBFGVM010000101.1:0-11426 GCA_965652015.1 uncultured Alphaproteobacteria bacterium | reverse complement strand
CCTGTGGGGCGCAGTGTGCCCGCGAATTGTCGCGGCCTCAATACGGGAACGGCCATAGCCGAAGCTTCTCCTTCGCGATCGCCCACAGTCGGGCCAGCCCATGCGGCTCAGCGATCAGGAACAACACGATGATAGCCCCGAACAGCATGAACTCGATGTGCGAGATGGTGTCGGTCGACATCGAAATGCCGAGCCAGGATGGCAGCTGGTTGAGAACGATCGGTACCAGCACGATGAAGGCGGCGCCGAGGAAGGATCCGAGAATCGTGCCGAGTCCGCCGATGATGATCATGAACAGCACCTGGAAGGAGCGATTCACATCGAACGCCAACGGCTCCCACGACCCGAGCCGTACAAAGCCCCACAGCGCACCCGCCACCCCGATATAGAACGATGAGACGGCGAAGGCGGAGAGCTTGGCATGCAGCGGCCGAATGCCGATGATCTCGGCCGCGATATCCATGTCGCGAATGGCCATCCACATCCGCCCGAGCCGGCCGCGCACCAGATTTTTGGCGGCCAATGCGAGCACAACCGTCATCGCCAGCACGAAGATGTAGATCTTGCCGGGCGTGTCGATCGGAATGCCGAACAGCTCGATCCGGCCGACCGCGACCGAGCCGGACGGCGCGTAGTTGGTGAACCATTTGACGCGCGCGAATGCCCATTCGAGGAAGAACTGTGACGCGAGCGTCGCCACCGCGAGGTAAAAGCCTTTGATGCGCAGCGAGGGAAGTCCGAACAGAAGGCCGACCAACATCGCCATGACGCCGGCGAACAGAAACACCAGAATGATGTTGGTTTCCGGCAGCCGCAGCGCGAGGTTGTAGGCGGCGTAGGCGCCGACCGCCATGAAACCCCCGGAGCCGAGCGAGAGCTGCCCGCAATAGCCGGTAAGGATGTTGAGCCCGATCGCGGCGATCGAGAGAATGAGCACCGGGATCAGCACTTCCGTGTAGAGATACTGGCCCGCGAACAGCGGCACCACGAGGAACGCGAACGCGACCAGAGCGATGACGAACCAGCGATCCTGCGCGATCGGAAAGATCGCCTGATCGGCGGAGTAGGCGGTTTTGAACTGGCCGACTTCGCGGTAGAGCACGGGCGTCACACTCGCTCGATGATGCGCTCGCCGAACAGGCCCTGCGGGCGAATGAGCAGGAACACGAGCGCGAGCACGTAGGCAAACCAGTTCTCGATGCCCCCGCCGGCAAGATCGAAGGTGCGGATGAGCACGGGGCCGAGCAGCACCTCGGCGAGCTTTTCGCCCGCGCCGATGATCAGCCCGCCGACGATCGCTCCGGGGATCGAGGTGAGCCCGCCGAGGATGAGCACGGGCAGCGCCTTGAGCGCGATGAGCGAGAGCGAGAACTGCACCCCGAGCTTGGCGCCCCACATCATGCCGGCAACCAGCGCGACGAGTCCCGATACCGCCCACACCATCAGCCAGATGCGATTGAGCGGGATGCCGACCGATTGCGCGGCCTGGTGATCGTCGGCGACCGCGCGCAACGCCCGGCCGACCCGCGTGACCTGAAAGAATACCGCCAACACGAGCACCATCACGGCGCAGATCGTCGCCGCGATGAGTTCGGTCGGATCGATCAACAGCCCGCCGGGAAAGACCGACTCGAGGATGAAAATCGGATTCGTCGGCAGCCCCAGCCCGATCTTATAGATGTCGCTGCCCCAGATGCTCTGCCCGAATCCTTCGAGGAAGTACGCAATGCCCAGCGTCGCCATGAACAGGATGATGCCTTCCTGGTTGACCAGGTGGCGCAGGACCAGAAATTCGATTGCGTAGGCGAGCGCGATCATGATGAGCACGGAGAACGCGAACGCGAGCACGAGCGGCATGAACTCGGACAGCCGCGCGAACGATAGCGCGGCGAACAGCACCATCGCCCCTTGCGCGAAGTTGAATACCCCGGAGGCTTTGAAGATCAGCACGAAGCCGAGCGCGACCAAGGAGTAGAGCACCCCGGTCAGGAGCCCGCCGATCAGCGTTTCGAGAACGGGGCCAAGCATCGCGCCCTCAATGGCTCAGGCCAAGATAGGCGTCGATCACCGCCCGATCGGCCTGGACCGCGGCCGGGGAGCCGTCGGCGATTTTGATGCCGTGATCGAGCACGAGCACGCGCTCGGACAGGTCCATCACCACGCCCATGTCATGCTCGATCAGCGCGATGGTGGTGCCGTAATGCGCGTTGACGTCGAGGATAAAGCGGCACATGTCCTCCTTTTCCTCGAGATTCATTCCCGCCATGGGCTCGTCGAGCAGAAGCAGGTCGGGTTCCATGGCCAGCGCACGGCCGAGCTCCACCCGCTTCTGCAGGCCGTAAGGGAGCTTGCCGACCTGGATCTTGCGCACGTGCTGAATCTTGAGAAAGTCGATGATCTCCTCGACCCGGCGGCGTTGCTCGATCTCTTCCGCGAGCGCCGGGCCTACGCGCAACAGCTGCCAAAAGAAGCCGCGGCGCATCTTCAGCGTGCGCCCGGCCATGATGTTGTCGAGCGCGGTCATGCCCTTGAACAGCGCCACGTTCTGGAACGTGCGGGCAATGCCACCCAGCGCTGCCTCGTAGGGCCGCATTGCCGAGCGCGGCTTGCCCTTGAAAATGATGCGGCCCTGCTGCGGGTGATAGAAGCCGTTGATCACGTTGAGCAGCGAGGTCTTGCCCGCGCCGTTGGGGCCGATAATGGCGCGGATCTCGCCTTTGCGGATATCGAAGGAAACGCCGCTAACCGCCTTGATGCCGCCGAATGCGAGCGAGACGTTCTCGACTGCGAGCAGGACCTCGCCAGCCACGATGTCCTGCCCGCTCGGCGCCCTCACGCCGCTTTCTCCATCGCCGGCACCGGCATCGTCCGCGCGTCGCGGATCTTGACGCGCGCGGAAAGCGTGCCCTTGCGGCCGTCCTCGAACGTCACTTCGGTGGAAATGTCGGCCTCGTGGGCCCCGCTGTACAGCGCGGTGATCAAAGGAGCATACCGCTCGGCGACGAAACCGCGGCGAACCTTTTGCGTGCGGGTGACTTCGCCATCGTCGGCGTCGAGCTCCTTGTGCAAAATGAGAAAACGCCGAATCTGTGCTCCGGCCATGGCCTCCTCCTCCGCCAGTGACCGGTTCACCTCCTCCACATGCTCCGCGAGCATGTCGTAGACGCGTGGATGTCCCGCCAGCTCCTGATAGGAGCCATAGACGATGTTGTTGCGCTCGGCCCAGCTTCCGACCGCGGTGAGGTCGATGTTCAACATGGCGCAGACGAAGTCGCGCTTGTCGCCGTAGATCACGGCTTCGCGGATATTGGGATAGAACTTGAGCTTGTTCTCGATGTATTTCGGCGCCAGCAGCGAACCGTCATTGAGGCGCCCGACATCCTTGGCCCGGTCGATGATCTTGAGATGGCCGGTTTTGGCATCGATGAAGCCGGCATCGCCGGTATGCACCCATCCGTCGGACGTCTTGATTTCCGCCGTCTTCTGCGGGTCCTTGTAGTAGCCCTCGAACACGCCGGGCGACTTGAACAGCACTTCGCCGTTCTCCGCGACCTTGATATCGACACCGATATTCGGCTTGCCGACGGTGTCGGCATAAATCTCGCCGTCGGGCTGGGCGGTGATGTAGACGGACGCCTCGGTCTGCCCGTAGAGCTGCTTGAGGTTGACGCCGAGCGAACGCCAGAAGCGGAAGATTTCCGGACCGATCGCCTCGCCTGCAGTGTAGGCGAGGCGGATGCGGGACACGCCGAGCCGATTCTTGAGCGGCCCATACACCAGTCGCTCTCCGAGCCAGTACAAGAGCCGGCCATGCAGGGGCACTTTCTCCCGGTTGAGGATTCTCTCGCCCCAGCGCCGCGCCACTGCGATGAAGTAATGGAACATGTTCCGCTTGAGACGCCCCGCGTCTTCCATGCGCACCATGGTCAACGTAATGAGGTTCTCGTAGATGCGCGGAGGCGCAAACGCGTAGGTGGTTCCGATTTCGCGGCGATCTTCGCTCACGGTTTCCGGGCTCTCCGGACAGTTGACGCAAAAGCCCGCCGTGAACGGCTGCGCATAGGAAAACACGTGATCCCCGACCCAGGCGAGCGGCAGATAGGCGACGACCTCTTCGTCGGGGCCGAGGCTGTCGAACTTGTTCCCGTTGATCGCCGAGATGATGAGATTGTCGAAGGTCAGCATCACGCCCTTAGGCCGCCCGGTCGTGCCGGAGGTGTAGAGCATGACGGCGAGATCCGCGCCTCTCCCCGCCGCGACGGCAGCCTCCCAGCGCTGCAGGCTCTGCGCATCGGAGGCGAGGCTGTCGCGTCCGACCTTCTGCACATCGGCAATCCACCTGAGCCGCTGGTGGTCGTAGTCGCGCAACCCGCGCGGCTCGTCATAGAGGATGAATGAGAGGCGCGGCAGCCGATCGACGATCGAAAGCAACTTGTCGACCTGCTCCTGGTCTTCGACCACCGCGATCGTTACCTCGGCATGCTCGAGGATGTAGGCCATCTCCTCGGCGACCGAATCTGCGTAGATCGGCACCGGCACGGCGCCCAGCGCTTGCGCGGCGCACATCGCCCAGTAGAGGCGCGGCCGGTTGGAGCCGACAATCGCCACCTTGTCGCCGCGCGTGAGGCCGAGCTCCCGCAGGCCGACGGAAAAGGCGCGGATCTCGTCATGGACCTGCGCCCAGGTCCAGACCTGCCAAATGCCGAGGTCCTTGTGGCGATAAGCCGGACGGCCCCCATAAACGCGGGCGTTGCGCATCAAGAGCTTAGGGAACGTATCCGCGCGCGCGGGTTCGCTCGCCACGGCAATCCTCCCTTCACCGCGTCCAGTCCCGCGGGCCGTAAGGCCCCTGCCGTTTTCCGACAGGTTGTTGTCAGCACATAAGAAAATGGGCTCGAGCCGAGGTCAAGTCAGCACTTCGTGTAGCTCGGTGCGTGGCGGCCGTTCGAGACCCGGTCGCCAGGGCTGGCCCGGGGCTATTCCGCCGCTTTGAGCAGCGGCACCACTCCGGAGCGCAGTTGATCAAGCAGCGCGGCTTCGTCGGCCTTGGCGGCCTTGAGATGCCGCATCTTGACGTGACCGAAGCCGCGGATTTTTTCCGGAATCGCGGCGAGCGCGACCGCGATATGGTGGTTGTCGCCGTTAAGTCGCGCCAGCACCTCCTCGAGCAGGGTCTCGTAGTCGCGCACGAGCGCGCGCTCCGTTCCACGCTCCCGCGAGTAGCCGAACGGATCGAAGGCGGTGCCGCGCAGGAATTTGAATTTCGCGAGCAGACGAAACAGCGGGAAGATCCAAGGCCCGAACGTCATTTTCTTGGGCTCGCCGGTGATCTTGTCGGCGCGCGCAAGAAGCGGCGGCGCAAGGTGCACGTGGAGGCGCAGATGTTCCCCGCCAATCTCGTTCCTCACCTGCTTGGCGAATGACTCGTCGGCATAGAGGCGGGCGACCTCGTATTCATCCTTGTATGCCATCAGCTTGAACAGATAGCGGCCCACGGCATCGGCCAATCCGCTCTTGCCTGCAGCTCGCGCGGCTTCGGCTGCCTTGGCCTTCTGGACCCAGCGCCGGTAGCGCGCGGCCTCGACCGCATTGGCCCTGTCGACCCACTGCCGATAGCGCGCCGCGTAGGCGGCGTTCTGATAGGCCGTGAGAAAGGCGATGCGCCGTGCCACCATCTCGTCGAAGGACTGCGACAGCCTGCGTGCGTCGCTTACGGCTTGCGGCGCGGGTTGGATGAGAGCCTCGACTGCGGCCGGCTCGCACGCCGCACGGCGGCCCCAATGGAACGCCGCCTGGTTCATCTCCACGGCCTCGCCGTTGAGCTCGATTGCCTGCGTGATTGCGGCGGCCGACAGTGGAATCGCGCCGAGTTGATACGCATACCCCACGAGAAAGATATTGGTGGCGACGCTGTTGCCGAAGAGGGCCGTGGCAGCACGCGTGGCGTCGATGAAGTGCGTCTTCTCCGCCCCCGCGTCGGCGAGGATCGCGCGCTTGAGCCGCTCAGTCGGCAGCGAAAAATCCGCATTGCGGGTGAAATCGCCCGGCAGGACCTCGGCCATGTTGATGACCATCTCGGTCGTTCCGTGCTTTACGGCGGCCAGCACCTTCTTGTTGCCGGCCACTACGATATCCCCGCCGAGCACGAGATCGGCGCCGCCCGCTGCGATGCGGATGGCGTGGATGTCCTCGGGGCGCTCGGCAATGCGGATGTGGCTGTAGACCGCTCCGCCTTTCTGCGCGAGGCCAGCCATATCGAGTATCCCCACCCCCTTGCCCTCGAGGTGGGTCGCCATGCCGAGAATTCCGCCGATGGTGACGATCCCGGTGCCGCCGACGCCGGTGACGATGATGTCGTAGGTCTTAGCGATGGCCGGCAGTTTCGGATCCGGCATTGGAGCAAGCGCGTGCGCGCCGGCGATACCAGTGCCTTGCTTAAGCTTGGCGCCGTGCACGGTGACGAATGAGGGGCAGAAGCCCTTCACGCAGGAAAAATCCTTGTTGCAGCTCGACTGGTCGATGGTCCGCTTGCGGCCCCACTCGGTTTCGAGCGGCTGCACCGAAACGCAGTTCGACTTGACGCCGCAATCGCCGCAGCCTTCGCAGACCAGCTCGTTGATGATGACGCGCTTGTCGGGGTCGGGGAAACGGCCGCGCTTCCTGCGGCGGCGTTTCTCGGCGGCGCACGTCTGGTCGTAGATCAGCACGGTGACGCCGGCAATTTTCGCGAGCTCCTGCTGGACCGCAATGAGCTCGTCGCGGTGATGGATGGTCAGTCCGCGCGGCCATTCCTCGTTCTTGGCATATTTCCACGGCTCGTCAGTAACCACGACCACGCGTCGCGCGCCTTCGGCGGCTACTTGACGTGCGATTTGCGGCACCGTCAGCCCGCCGTCATTCGCCTGGCCCCCAGTCATGGCGACGGCGTCGTTGAACAAGATTTTGTAGGTGATGTTGACGTCCGCGGCGATGGCGGCGCGGATCGCCATGTAGCCGGAATGATTGTAGGTGCCGTCGCCGAGATTCTGGAACACGTGGGGACGCCTGGAGAAGGGCGCCTCGCCGATCCAGTTTGCGCCCTCCCCGCCCATCTGCGTGTAGCCGAGCGTCGAGCGATCCATCCACTGCGCCATGTAGTGGCAGCCGATGCCGGCATAGGCGCGCATGCCTTCGGGCACGACGGTCGATGAATTGTGCGGGCAGCCCGAGCAGAAATACGGGATGCGCACCGCAACGTCGCGCGTCTCTGCCAGGATGCGTTGCGCCTCTTTGAGGGCTGCAACGCGCGCCGCGATCTCCGCGTTGGGGCCGATCCTTTGCAGGATCCGCTCACCAATGCAGATCGCGACATCGTTGGGATCGAGCGCACCCTTGACCGGGAATAGCCAGTTCCCCTGCTCGTCCTTCTTGCCGATGCAGACCGGCTGGTTGGCGATGCCGTAGAGCTCTTCGCGCACCTGCACCTCGATGAGCGAGCGCTTCTCCTCCACCACGATGATCAGCTCGAGGCCGTCGGCGAACTGCTTGAGGTCTTGCTGGCTGATCGGCCACGGACATGCGATCTTGTAAAGCCGGATACCCAGATCGTTGCACCTGACCTCGTCGATGCCGAGCTCGTCGAGCGCTTGTCGCACGTCGAGATAGCTCTTGCCGACCGTGATGATGCCGATTTTCGGCCGCGGCCCGCCCGAGGTGATGTACTTGTTGAGCTTGTTCGCGCGCACGAAGGCGAGCATGGCGTCGCGCTTGTAGTCGTGCAGCCGTGCCTCCTGCCCGAGGATGGTGTCGTGCAGGCGGATGTTGAGCCCGCCTTCCGGCATGACGAAGTCCTCGGGAATGACGATGTTCACGCGCTCCAGGCTGCCGTCGATCACCGCCGTCGACTCCACTGTCTCGTGCATGGATTTGAGCGCGACCCAGGTGCCGCAGAAGCGCGACATGGCCCAGCCGTAGAGACCGTAATCGAGAATTTCCTGAACCCCGGCCGGATTCAGGATTGGGATCATGACGTCGATGAAGTGGTATTCGGACTGATGCGCTGTGGTCGAGGATTCGGCGGTGTGGTCATCGCCCATCAACGCCAGCACGCCGCCGTGCTTTGAGGTGCCGGCGAAATTGGCGTGGCGGAAGACGTCGCCGGTGCGGTCGACTCCGGGTCCTTTGCCGTACCAGAGGCCGAACACGCCGTCGAACTTGCCCTCCCCGCGCAGCTCGGCCTGCTGCGAGCCCCAGATGGCGGTCGCAGCGATGTCCTCGTTGAGGCCGGCCTGGAAGCGGATGTCGTACTTGTCGAGAGCACGCTGCGCACGGATGAACTGCTGGTCGAGAGTACCGAGCGGGGAACCGCGATAGCCGGTGACGTAGCCCGCCGTGTTGAGGCCAGCGCGGCGGTCGCGCTCCTTCTGCATCAAGCACAGGCGCACGATGGCCTGGAAGCCGGTGACGAAAATGCGGCTCTTGGCCAGGTCGTATTTGTCGTCGAGCGTGACTCGGTTAAGCGCCATCGCGCGGGCCTCCGCGGGCAGTGTGCCCCCGCGACGAAACGAGCGCCAGGGACTTTGGATTCGCTCGAAAGATATAATCGCGGGCACCGTGCCAGCAATGCCAAGGCGTTAAGCAGACCGTCAATTTCGCGCCGGCTCCTGCGCCGGCAAGGAAATGTCTTCCCGCTGCCCGCAGACGCATTTTGGCGCACTGCAACAGACCAGGCGCGGTGTGGAGTACAGCCTGGCGCCGCATGCGTTGCGGACATCCGCCCAATCGCTTGCCGCGACTGGCCGAACCGCCGGGTGTGCTTTAGAACCAGCCGCAGGCGCGACGGCGCAAGCGCCCGACCGCGCCAACTCGCAACCGGAACACGCCTGCCGATGGATGCGTACACTGGCCGGGGTAAGGACAAGGCCCTGACCCATCGACAGGCGCTGCTGATCGTCCTTGGCGTGCTGCTGCCGACGTTCATGGGGTCGCTCGACCAGACGATTCTGGCGACCGCGCTGCCCACGATCGGTCGCGACTTCGGCGATATGCACAATCTGCCGTGGCTGATCACCGCCTATCTGCTCGCCTCGACCGCGATCATCCCGCTCTACGGCAAGATCGCCGACATCCATGGACGCCGGTTCACATTGCGCATCGCGATCCTGACCTACATGGCAGGCTCGCTCGTCTGCGCACTAGCGCCGAACATGCTGGTCTTGATTTTCGGCCGTGTCCTGCACGGGCTCGGCGGCGGTGGGCTTTCATCCATGGGCATGATCGTGCTCGGCGATCTGGTCTCGCCCAAGGAGCGCGGGCGCTATTACGGGTATTTCGCGGCGACCTACACCACCGCCGGCGGCAGCGGCCCGCTGCTCGGCGGCTTGATCGCGGACCATCTGCATTGGTCAGTCATCTTCTGGATCAACATTCCCATGGGGCTTGCGGCGTTGGCGATCACGACGTCGCTGCTGCGTCGCCTCCCGCGCTATGAGCGGCCGCATCTGCTGGACTTTATCGGCGCGTCGCTGATCGTCCTTGCCAGCGTTGCGTTCATGCTGGCGTTGAACCTGGCCGGCGTGCGCTATCCGTGGACGTCAGCGCCCATTCTCGCGCTATTTGCGCTCGCGCTGATTACAGGTTCGCTCTTCGTGATGCGCTTGCTGACCGCTCCAGAGCCGCTGATCCCGATTGCGATGCTCAAGAATCCCATCGTGCGCTACGCGATTGCGGCCAATGCCTTCGGCTGGGGCTCGATCATCGGCCTCAACGTCTTTCTGCCGATGTATCTGCAAGGCGTGATGGGTCTTTCGCCCACCCAAGCGGGACTGAGCCTGGTGGTTTTGATGCTGGCGCTCAACACCAGCGCCGGTGTTGCCGGACAAGTTCTGGGGCGCGTACGCCACTACAAGCTGCTGCCGATGGGCGCGCTCCTGCTTTCGACCGGCGCGATCACGGCCTTGGCGTTGCACGCCAACAGCATGACGCCGCTCTGGTTCGAGCTCACGTTGATCATCATCGGCGCGGGCTTCGGGCCCTTGCCTTCGCTCACCGCCGTCGCCTTGCAAAACGTCGTGCCGCGCCATCAACTCGGCATTTCGGTGGGAACGATGAACTTCAGCAGAAACTTGTTTGCCACCATGCTGATCGCGGTGTTCGGGGCCATCGTCTTGGCCGGCGCGCCAGCCGGTCAATCGCTGGGCAGTGCCTTTGGGGCGGCAGATCCGGCCGGGGCATTCAGCCGACTATTCTTCGTGGCTGCCGCGAGCATGGCGCTCGCGCTGATCGCGATCGTCGTGATGGAGGAAAAGCCGCTGCGGACCGGCACCGAGCTCGACGGGGGCTAGCGTCGGATCGACCGCTCACACCCTATTGCCCGCGCTCCAGTGCCAGAAGTCGCGGCCCTCCTCACGCATGAAGCGGGCGAGCACCATGTTGTGCACCTCGGACGCGCCGTCGACGAGGCGCGCCTGGCGCGCGTAGCGGTAGATCCATTCCAGGATGGTGTCCTTGGAATAGCCGCGCGCGCCGTTGAGCTGAATCGCCACGTCGGCGGCCCGATGCAAGGTATCGGCGACGTGCACCTTGGCCATGGAGACTTCCTTGCGCGCGTGATCGCCCTGATCGAGCTTCCAGGCCGCGTGCATCACCAACAGCCGTCCGATCTGAATCTGATGCGCTACCTCCCCGAGCTTGATCTGCACGCTCTCGCGGTCGGCGAGCCGCACCCCGAACCCCTCGCGATGGGCGACATAGGCCTGCCCAATCTCCATGGCGCGCTTGGCGAGACCGAGCCAGCGCATGCAGTGGGTAAGTCGCGCGGGACCGAGCCTGATCTGGGTGATGCGCAATCCGTCGCCGACCTTCATCAGCACGTTCTCGTCCGGCACTTCGAGCCCCTCGAAGAGCAGCTCGCAGTGGCCGCCGTGCTCCTCCGGCCCCATGATCGGAATGCGTCGCAGGATGCGCCAGCCCGGCTGGTCGCGGTGATAGAGGAAGGCGGTGAGCCCGCGCCGCGGGTCATCCGATGTGCGCGCGACGAGGATGAAATGATCGGCGACGCCGGCCCCGGTGATGAACCACTTGTGGCCGTGGATCGCCCAGCCGCCGCCCTTCTTCTCCGCGCGGGTGCGGATCATCCCGGGATCGGAGCCGCCGCCGGGCGCCGGCTCCGTCATCGCGAAAGAGGAGCGCACCTTGCCCTCGACGATGGGCTTGAGCCATTTGTCCTTCTGCGCCGGCGTACCGACCCGTGCGAGCAAATTCATGTTGCCGTCGTCGGGCGCCGCACAATTGAACGCGAGCGGACCGAAAATCGAACGGTTCGCCTCCTCGTACATCGCCGCCCAGCCCACGACCGGCAGGCCCATCCCGCCGTACTCTTTCGGTGCCTGCGGGGCCCACAGGCCTTCGGCCTTGGCTTTGGCCTGTACCGCGCGCAGCACGTCGAG
>CBFGVM010000100.1:0-11435 GCA_965652015.1 uncultured Alphaproteobacteria bacterium | reverse complement strand
GCCATGCGTCTCAAGGACAAGATCGCAATCGTGGTTGGAGCAGGCCAGTCGCCGGGGGAGGGCATCGGTAACGGCCGCGCCACGGTGCTGCGCTTCGTTCAGGAAGGAGCCAAGGTGCTCGCCGTCGACAACGATCTCGCCTCTGCCGAGGAAACGGTGGCGATGGCGCGGCAATCGGGCGGGGAATGCGTTGCATGCGAAGCAGACGTCACCAAGGAGCCGACGCTCGCTGCGATGGCGGAGGCCGCGCGCCGGCGATGGGGCCGCATCGATGTGCTGCATTACAACGTTGGCGTGAGCATTGCCGGCGGCGACGCGCCGCTCGCCGAGATCAGCGAGGCGGCGGTCGATCGCATCATGACGATCAACCTGCGCGGCGCGATCATGGCCTGCAAGCACGTCTTGCCGGTCATGCGCGCGCAGCGCTCGGGAGTGATCATTACGATCTCGTCGGTCGCCGCCTGGGAGCAGTATCCCAATGTCGCTTACAAGGCGAGCAAGGCGGCAATAATCGCGTTCACCCAACAGATCGCCATCCAGAATGCGGAGTTCGGGATTCGCGCCAATGTCATTCTGCCGGGGCTAATGGACACGCCTATGGCCGTCGATACCCGCGCCCGCGCAAGCGGAAAAAGCCGTGCCGAAGTGGCGGCCTCCCGCGATGCCCGGGTGCCGCTGCGTCATAAGATGGGTACGGCTTGGGACGTGGCCAACGCAGCGCTCTTTCTCGCATCCGATGAGGCGAATTTCATTACCGGGGTAGCGCTCCCGGTCGATGGCGGCGCCCTGGTTCACATCAATTGAGCGTTCGACGCGGTTGCAGCAGTCTGTCCGCACCACGATTACGGCGCATTCCGCAGCCATAGAGAAACGGGACACCGGTCTACACCGTGGCGCGCGAGGGGCAACCGAGGTGGCACCCCCACATGCATCGCAACACGATAAGCCTTGGCCCGCGCGCGCGGCACCGGTCGCGCTCGCGGTCGGCGGGCTGTTAACTGGTATGGTGTTATCGGCGTGCTCGTCGGCGGGCGACAATCAGCTCACGTTCTTTGCCGATTCCGGCGTATATCAGTATCACAGCTGCGATCAGATCGCGAATATTCGAAAGTATTATTCGACGCGCGAGCAGGAATTGAGAGAGTTGATGGCCAAGGCCGAGAAGGCCACGGGCGGCGCGGTGATCAACGTGATCGCCTATCAGACCGATTACGTCAACGCCAGGGAACAACTCGGGGTGCTTGACGCAACCGCGCGCTCGAAAAATTGCACTACGCCGGCGAACTGGCGCAGCAGCTCGGGCATCCGGTGAAGCAGCCGTAAGGCGCTCACAGCTAGAGCTTCATTGCGCGCTGTTGCATTGCTTAGCCCAATCGCCTGCGCGCGAGTTCAGCGCCCTTACCAAGCGCCTCCAACTTGCTCAAAGCGATATCCCAGCGCATTGGCGCCATGCCACAATTCGTACCGGCGATGATCGCGTCCTTGGGCAGATATCTCGCCGCCTCGCCGATCACGGCGGCGACCTCATCGGGAGTCTCGACGTCGTCACTCGCCACATCGATCACGCCGACCTGCACGTCCTTTCCTTCGAGCAGCTTCAACAACTCGATCGGAACGCGGGAATTGCGGCATTCGACCGACACTTGTCCGATCCGGCTCTTCGCGAGCGCTGGGAAAATCTGCTCGTATTGCCGCCATTGACTGCCGAGCGTCGCCTTCCAGTCGATATTCGCCTTGATGCCGTAGCCGTAGCAAATGTGCACGGCGGTGGTGCAGGAAAGCCCCGCGATGGCGCGATGCAGCGCATCGATGCCCCACCTCTGCACATCTTGCAGATAGACATTGAACGCGGGCTCGTCGAACTGAATGACATCGACGCCATCGGCTTCGAGCGCGCGTGCCTCGCCATTGAGCAGATCGGCGAACGCCATCGCCATCTTTACCCTGTCGCCGTAATGGGCATCCGCAACCGTATCGACGATCGTCATCGGACCCGGCAGCGTGAACTTGAGCTTGCGCTTGGTGTGGGCGCGCGCGAGCCGTGCCTCGCGTGCATGCACGCGGGACTTGAGGCGCAGGGATCCCGTGACGGTTGGTACCATCGCCTTGTAGCGGTCGGCGCGGATGCCCATTTCCACCTTGCGCGCGAAATCGATCCCGTCGACGAACTCGAGAAAGCCGTGCACGAAATGCTGGCGCGACTGCTCGCCGTCGGTGACGATGTCGATGCCGCAATCCTCCTGCAGCTTGAGCGCGAGCAGAGTCGCGTCGCGCTTGGCATCCTCGAGTGCTGCGCCCGCGGCTCGCCACGGCGGCCACAACCTGTTCGGCTCGGCGAGCCAGGCGGGCTTGGGTAGACTTCCGGCGATCGTGGTCGCAAATAGCGGCATGTTGAACGCGATCTTAGCCGGTGGCGGGCGTCCAGCCATAGAGCCAATCGTAGCGCGCGAGCAGCCGCTCGCCGCCGATGGCGCTGAGCGCGAGCGTGCGCAGAAACGCGCCCGGTCCGCCCAGCTGATAGACGATGCCGTTGCGGCGGGCCGCGCGTTGGGCGCGCGCGGTGCGCGCCCGCCGCTGCCGCTCGTAGCGGCGCATGGCGGCAGCGGGATCGCTGCGCGTGTCTGCCAGTCGTTGCGCGAGCACCGCGGCGTCCTCGATCGCCATAGCGGCACCCTGGGCGAGATAGGGCAGCATGGGGTGAGCAGCGTCGCCCAGCAATGTGACGGCGCCTTTGCCCCAACGGCCTAGCGGCGCCCGGTCGTAGAGCGCCCATTTCTGCCACTGTTGCGGCGCGGCAAGGATCGCGCGCGGTGAGGCTGACCACATCGGCGCGGCATAGCGGGCGAGAATGTCTGCGCGCTCCCCGGGCGCGCTCCAGCCGGGCTCGCGCCAACTGTCGCGGATGATGGCAACGACATTGAGGAGGCTGCCGCCCCGGACCGGATAATGGACGAGATGAGCCCTGGTGCCGAACCACAGATTGACCGCAGGCGCGCGCAGTTCGGGTTCGAGCGCGGCCGCCGGGGCAAGCGCGCGCCAAGCGGTCCGGCGGGCGAAGCGGGGCTGCCGCCGATGACCGAGCCGACGGCGCAGGCTCGACCATAGTCCGTCGGCCGCAATCAGCGCAGCGCCGCGATCCTCGAAACGATGCTGGGACGAGCGTGCGGAGATGGTGACGCCATTCTCCTGCATCGCGAAATCTTCGACCCGCGTCCCGAGATGAAGAACAATGTCGGGATGGGCGCGTACCGCCTCGATCAGCACGGCCTGCAAGTCGCCGCGATGGATGACCCAGTAGGGAGCGCCATAGCGTTTCTCCGCGACGGCCCCGAGCGGGGCGCGCGCAAGTATGCGCGCCGTGCGCGCGTTCATGACCCGCAACTCCTCCGGAGCGACGATGTATCGCCGCAATTGCTCGCCGAGACCAAGCGCAATCAAGATGCGTGACGCGTTAGGCGAGAGTTGAATGCCGGCGCCCGCCTCTTCAAGTCGCTGCGCCTGATCGAACACGGCGACCCCGAATCCACGCTGCGCGATCGCCAAGGCGGCCGTCAGCCCTCCGATCCCCGCGCCGGCGATCATGACGGTGCGCGACGACGCCACGGCTCATCTCCCGCCTATCGCTACGCGGTCGCGCTGTCCGGCAATGCGCATTCCGCCGGCCGCGCCGCGTGGGGGGCGAGCGTAGGATCATAGCGGAATAGCGTCGAGCAATACGGACAGATGATTTCGTTCGCATCGCCCATATCGAGGAATACATGCGGATGATCGAATGGCGCCAGTTCGCCTTCGCACATGAACTCCCGCGCCCCGATCTCGATGACCGCGACGCCGGGCGTGTTGTGGAAGTGAGGAACGACCCGCTCGGCCATGTGGTTGCGTCCGCGTTGCCCGCCCCGCTGCCCGACGCCGCCGCGCGTTAACCCGGGCCGCGCCATGTCTCCCGCGGGCGCGGCACCATAGCCATCCGGGGTCTTGATGGCTACCCAATTGCCCAGTTCGAGCCGACTGGCTCCTGACGTCCGGCGAAACGACAAGCGGACAATTTTCACCCGGGATCTTGCCGGCGCCGGTGCGTTTGACGACATTGGGAGCCGAGGGAAACGATTGAGTCTAGGAGAAGGAGCCGGTTGACCCCAGTGCGCATTATAGTGCCGCTCATTCTCGCCGTTGCCTGCGCGATCGCCGTGCTTGCGATCGGGCCACGGGCGTTTGAGGCCCAGGGCCTGCTCGCTGCCCAGGACGATCCAGCCGCGCTCGCTGATTACGCGGTCGCGCGTTCGTTCGATGCCACGGTTGCCGGGCGCGAGATCGATGCAGCACTTGCGGCCGATGACGCCGAGCTTGCGCTGAGTTTCCTCGACCTTGCCCGCGAGCAGAATGTTCCGGTCGATCCCACCCTTGTCGAAAAGGTGGAACGCGCCAATGCAAAGCTTGCCGTCGCGGCACGCTCATTCGGAAGCTTCGCTCGCGGTCTCGTCGTCGGCGAGGCCGATGATGTCTCGGGTTTTGCCGGCACGGCGGTCGGAGACCTTTTCGTCCTCGGGGACATCCGCGACGCGGTGCGCGAGGGCGCGCGATTTGCCAGGGGCGATGACGCCGATGAAGTTGTGCTCGCCTTGGCGGGCGCCGGATTGGCAGTGACGGCGGGCACCTATGCGATGCTCGGCGCCGCGGCTCCCGCGCGCGTGGGGCTGACGCTGGTCAAGGTGGCACGCAAGACCGGCCGCCTCGGCGGGGCGATGGCGGCGTGGATCAACCGCTCACTGCGCGAGATGGTCGACTGGACCGCGCTTAAGGGCGCAATCAGCGCCCGAAGCCTGGCACAGCCTGCGGCCGCAGCGCGCACCATGCGCGAGGCGGTTAGGGTCGAAAAGGCGCAACCGCTCCTGCGATTCGTGGGCGACGTGGGACGTGTGCAGGCGAGTGCGGGAACGCGGGCGGCACTCGACGGATTGAAGCTGGCCGAGGGGCCGCGTGACGTCTCGAAGCTCGCGCGGCTCGCTGCAGCCAAGGGAGGCAAGACCCGCGCAATCCTCAAGCTCGCCGGGAGAGGCGCTATTGTCCTCGCGGTCGGCGCCTTCGATCTCGCGATGTGGCTGTTCTGGGCGCTCGTAACACTCCTGGGTTTCGTGGCCTCGCTCAAGCGCATGACCGAGGCAATCGCCGAGCGATCTTGTATGCGCCGCAAGCTTCGCCGCGCACGTCGCGCTCATGCTCAGTCCATCTCGCACCACTGCGTCCTCGCGCATTAAGGCAATCGCCCTGGCGCAGTGCCGGGGAGAAGGGTGCGCGCATTGCGAATATGCAGCGTTTTCAGCACGACGGCGTAGAAATCGCCTTTCTCGATGAAGGGAAAGGCGAGCCGATCGTCCTCGTGCATGGTTTTGCTTCGACAGCGCACGTGAATTGGGTCTATCCCGGCTGGGTTGCGACACTGACGAAGGCCGGCCGACGCGTCATCGCGCTTGACAGCCGGGGTCATGGCGGCTCGAGCAAGTTCTACGATCCGGCGGCCTACCACAGCGCCCGTATGGCCGAGGATGTGCGCGCGCTGCTCGATCATCTCGATCTCGCACGCGTCGACATGATGGGCTACTCCATGGGTGCGCGTATCACGGCATTCTTTGCGCGCGTCCATTCCACGCACTTGCGGCGGGCGGTGTTCGGCGGGCTGGGCATGCATCTCGTCGACGGCGTCGGGCTGCCGGAGAGTATCGCGGAGGCGTTGGAGGCCCCTTCGCTCGCCGATGTTCGCGATCCGACAGGGCGTACGTTTCGCGCCTTTGCCGAGCAAACCAAATCCGATCTCAGGGCGCTGGCGGCCTGTATCCGCGGCTCGCGGCAGGCGCTGACGCGCGAGGAGGTCGCAGCCATTCGCGCGCCGGTGCTGGTTGCAGTCGGCACCGAGGATAGAGTGGCGGGCGCGGCGCGGGAGCTTGCGGCGCTGCTGCCATCAGGGCGGGCGTTCGACATCCCTCGGCGAGATCACATGCTGGCGGTGGGAGATAGGGCCTTCAAGGCGGAGGTGCTGCGCTTTCTGGCCGAGCCGCTTTGAGGACGTTGTGCCGGCACGACGCGGGCGATTGGTTCCCGCAATCGCGCGCGGGAAGGTCAAATAAAAGTGAGCCGGGCGTTGCTGCGACGACGAACCGCAAGCGCCGGAAGGCATTGAAGATGCACGACATCACAAGGAACACGCCAGTGCCAATTCTTTTGTACATTGCAATGTGGTCCTGCGCGCTGGGTATGGCGTCCACTCTCGCGTCGCCTCCGCTGCGCAGCCGTCAAGATCGGGCGTAGGCGCTCCCGCGCAGTCCACCCGAAGTTAGGGACATTCCCGCCGGCTTGGCGGTCAGTCACGCAGCTCGCGGTTGGCAGCCTCTCCATAAACGCCCGTTGCCCTGGTCAAATTGTGCTAAGCTGACCGTGGCAAGCAGATGCGCGGGAGACGACCATGGCCCAACGGCAGGTGCGAGCCGGAGCGCTCGACAAAGTCGACCCGGTATGGGCGCGCATTCGCGGCGAGGCGGAAGAGATTGCGCGTCGCGAGCCCGAACTCGCGACCCTGATCTATTCCACCATCCTGCATCACGACTCGTTGGAAGCAGCGGTGGTGCACCGCGTGGCCGAGCGTCTTGATAGCCCCGAGGTCTCCGCCGAGATGATCCGGCAGGCCTACGCCGATGCGCTCCAGGCCGAGCCGGCGATCGGCGAGGCCTTTCGTGCGGATATCGTGGCCACCGTCGATCGCGATCCCGCCACCAATCGCTTTCTCGAGCCGGTGCTCTACTTCAAAGGCTTTCACGCCATCCAGACCCATCGGCTTGCCCATTGGCTATGGAGCAAAGGCCGCAAAGATTTCGCCTACTATCTCCAGAGTCGATCGTCGGCGGTGTTCCAGACCGACATCAATCCGGCCGTAACCATCGGACGCGGAATTTTCCTCGATCACGCCACCGGGTTGGTTGTCGGCGAGACTGCGGTGATCGAGGACGACGTGTCGATTCTCCAGGAAGTAACTCTCGGCGGCACCGGCAAGGAGGCGGGCGATCGCCATCCAAAAATCCGGCGCGGCGTGCTGATCGGCGCAGGCGCCAAGATTCTCGGCAACATCGAAATCGGCCACTGTGCGCGCATCGCCGCCGGGTCAGTGGTGCTCAAATCGGTGCCGCATAACACCACGGTCGCCGGCGTTCCGGCCCGGGTCATCGGCGAAGCCGGCTGTCTCGAGCCGTCGCGCACGATGGATCATCTCTTCGAGGACGATGACGGCTGAGGCAGGGGGCGGGAGCGGTGGACGTTACGGAAGTCAGGAAGCTCGACGCCTATCTCAAGCGGCTGTTTGGCAACGCGCGCATCCGCGTGGTGCCGACCAAACCTGACGCGGCCGATGTCTTTGTCGGCGAGGAGCGCATCGGCGCCCTCGTTCTCGACGAAGACGAAGATGATGAGGGTCGCTCCTACAATTTCGAGGTGAAGATCACGCTAGGCGATGCCTCCACGACCGCTCCCGATATCAAGAAGCTCGATGCCTATCTCAAGCGCAAGTTCGACACCGAGCGCATCCGCGTCGTTCCGCGGACGCGCAAAAAGGACTCCGCGGAAGTCTACGTGGGCGACGAATATATCGGCGTGTTGTTCTTCGACGAGAAGGACGCACGCTCGTCTTATTTCGAGCTACCCATCCTGGCGCTTGATTTGGACGAGCCGGGGCTGCTCAAGGGATAGCGCGGGCGCGAATTTGCAATCGCGTCGACGAACCGCTGCGCGACTGCCGACATTCGATTGAGCTCAGCGCGGCGGCCGCACGCGTGCAATCAACCGGTCGAGCGTAGCGACCACCATGCGCCAATCGCCGAGCCACTCGCGCGGGAAACGCACCACGACGTCCGCCGCGCCGATCCGCCGCTCGTGGAGGCAGGTGCCCGGAGTGGGACCAGCGCGATCGCGGGTGCAGCGTGCGAGAAAGCTCGGTCCTTCGGCGTCATAGATCAGATCCTCGCCCTGATAGGGCGTGCCGTCGCGGAACGCGAGGACGGCCAGTCCGCTCGCGTCGAGCGCTGGCTCGGCGGCGGTGTAGCGCGGATAGATGGTCAGCGCGCGGTCAGCCGCGGCGAGGGTGTCAGCGGCTGGGAGGATGGTCATGAACACCCGTGCAGCCGCTTGTGACGCCTCTGGCCCGGTACCGTGCGGCGCGGTGGACGGCTTCGCGGCGGGATCGGGCGGCTCGAGCGAAGGCCACAAAAAGACAAGGTCGACGCGCTCGTGCGCGCCTGATCGCCGCTGTGCCGCCCTGCGAATAGCAGCCGGCGGCAGGTTGAACCCGACACCCGCGACGGTGACCGGCAGTGTTGGCGCATCCAGACGCGGCGCAGGCCAGCGCGGCCACAGCACATAACCCACATAGCCGAGCGCGGCCAACGCGATCATCGCAGATGCGATGAACAGTAACGAGAACTGGCCACCGTAGCGGCGCCGGTTCTGGCTAAACGGCCGGCCGGGCTGCTGGCCGAAGTGAAGCGTCGTCATAGGCCGCTGCCTTGCGAATCAATGCCGCCCATCAGTGATCAGCAATCAGGCTTCGCTATGTCCGGGCGCTTGCGTCGCAATTGCCGGCCGATGCCGCGGATTGCGGCGATTACTGAAAAATTAACCCTTGATTCAGCATAATCTAGCGTGGGGTGTCGCGCTGTGCGAAGGATCGCGTGGGGCGACGGGGATGGGGCGCATGGTAGCGGAACGGGTTGATTTCTTCGCGCTTGCGATCGGCTTTGCCATCGCCGGTTGCTGGAGCTTGGTCTCGGGCACGGTCGTGGTGTTGGCGCTGCGAGCATTCGGCATCATTGCGGGCTGAAGACGCGCGGCGAGGCCGCCTCGCAAACCTTTGCGCGTCATGGCAAGGTCGCGTCCCCGCACAGGAGGGCGCGAATGGCAATCTTCGAGCTCGATGGCGAAGCGCCGGAGCTGCCGGCTGACGGCCGGTATTGGATCGCGGACAGTGCCATTGTCATCGGACGCGTGCGGCTGAAGACCGACGCCAGCGTCTGGTTCAACTCGGTGCTGCGGGGGGACCACGAGTGGATCGAACTTGGCGAGCGCTCCCAGATCCAGGACAACGCGGTGCTGCACACCGATCCGGGCCTTCCCTTGAAGATCGGCGACAATTGTGTGATCGGCCATAACGTGGTTCTGCACGGTTGCACGATCGCGGCGAACAGCCTGATCGGCATGAGCGCGGTGGTGCTCAACGGCGCGAGGATCGGAAGGAACTGCCTCGTTGGCGCCGGTGCCGTGGTGACCGAGGGCAAGGAATTTCCGGACAATTCATTGATTCTCGGAGCGCCCGCCCGCGCGGTTCGGGCTCTGGATGAAAAAGCCGCGCAAGCGATCGCCGACGGCGCCGACATCTACGTGCGGCGCTGGCAGCAATATGCCAAGGGTCTCAAGCGGATCGGATAACGCGGGACACAGCTAGCGCGAGCTGGCGGTCGCGGCTGCGGGACGCGGATCGCCCAGCGCGATCCAAACATTCGGATCGGTCTGCGACTGCCGCTTCACGAAGCGGTATCCCGTCTGCGACCAAAGCAAGACGTCTTCGGCTTGGTTGTCGAGGATGAACTCGCCTTTGTCCGTTTTGACGGTGAGTACGGCATGCCCATCGCCCTGCTTGTCACGCACGACGGTGATAAGCAGCGCTTGGCTGGGCCATCCGGCCTGCGCCAGCATCCTGCGCTTGAGCAAGACGTAGTCCTCGCAGTCGCCGTAGCCGTCGTCGGGGTAGTTCCAGCGCTCGCTCACACCCCAATGCTCCAGGTCGGTCATCGGTTTGATCTGGTCATTGACCCATTCATTGATCCGCACGAGCTCATTCCACGCTTGGTTCGTTAAGACCGCATCACGCGCGGCCGTTGCCGGTGCTTCGCACTCCGACGCATATTCGGCGCAGAACTCGTTCCATCCGAGCGGCGCCCGGGCGACGGAGCCGACCGAGATGAACCGCTCGCTCGCGGCTTGAGCTGGCACCAGAGCCAATGTCCCGGCCAACGCGATGCTGGCGAGGCTGGCTCCCAGTCGTTCAGCAAGACTCCATTTCATTATTGTGACCCTCCCTGGTCTTGAGGGCCACATTTCTCACAGACGGTTTGAACCGCCGCTAATCTCGCAAACGCATTTTGACGACAAGCCAACTAAACAGCGGGACGAATGCTGCTATCATTCGAGAGGAATTCCACTAAAATTGCAGTTGATACAATTCGAAATGAATCCTGCCGTTAACCCGCCGGACGCAGTCGCGAATTGTGCTTGCGCGCGCGCGGCGTGACGCCGTTAAGGCTCGCCTTGCGCTGCTCGCGGCAACGGCCGCGGCGGTGAACGCATGCGACGGGCTTTGCTCCCTGGGCTGCGACACGCCTGCGGGCACCACTCCTGTTTACCCGGTAGTGACCTTCTCTTGCAGTTAGCGAGGGGGGATTATGCCGCCACTTGCAGTACTGCAGGCTTGCCCGAGTGCGCGTGGCAGCCTATACGCGGCCCATCGCCGCAATACTTCCATCGATCACTTCCAGCACCAACATGTTCGATCAGCCCCGCCGCGAACGCATGCTCAACGTACCGGCGGCCGTAGTCGTGCTGCTTGCCGTCCTCGCGCTCGTTCAGCTCGTGCTCATGTTCGCACTGAGCCCCGAACAGAGGACCGAGTTTCTGCTGCTCTTTGCTTTCATTCCCGCACGTTACGATGCCAGCGTCCTCCCCGACCTTGCGTGGCCCGGAGGGTGGGCAGCCGATGCCTGGACGTTCGTCACATATGCGCTCATCCATGCCGACCTCAGCCATCTCATCTTCAACGCAGTCTGGCTGTTGGCTTTCGGTTCGCCCGTTGCACAAAGATTCGGTTCGCTGCGATTCATGCCATTCATGGCCTTGACCGCTGCCGCGGGCGCCGCCGTGCATCTGGTCACCCACTTCGGCGAATTGTTGCCGATGGTTGGCGCCTCGGCGGCGATTTCCGGAGCCATGGCCGCGGCGACACGTTTCGTGTTTCAACGCGGCGGTCCGCTCGAATTCTGGCGGGATCGCACCGAGGCGAATCGGGTTCCGGCAGCGCCGCTTGCGGATAGCCTTCGCGATGCTCGCGTGCTCGCATTCCTCGCGGTCTGGTTCGGCGTCAACTTTCTGTTCGGCGCATTCTCCATCGGCATGCCGGGTGTCGAGCAGGCGATCGCCTGGCAGGCACATATCGGCGGGTTCGTGACCGGGCTTCTGGCATTTGGCGCGTTCGATCCCGTCCCGAAGTCGGCCGCGGTCGAGCGTTAACCGCGCGTGACCACGGGTCCGCGAGCACCTTGCAGCGTGGTACGTTCCGATCGATAATTGCACCAGGCCGGCGCCGCCGAGCGCGGCCGATGTCGAGAGCCCGCCGTTGTCCTGCGGTG
>CBFGVM010000099.1:0-11447 GCA_965652015.1 uncultured Alphaproteobacteria bacterium | reverse complement strand
AGCCTAACAGGGACACTCACCACACACCCCCCAAAATCCCCGCGGGCATGGAGGCGGTTTGCGCTGTCGGAAGCGCGTCCAATCGGGAGCTGTCGCAGCGGATTTGACGATCGTGCAGACGCGATCGGGATACCAGCATATCCATGTCCCGGCCTCGGCCTGCCGCCCCGGCAGACTGCCGAACAGGATCGTGGTCACGAGGGCAACGATCAGCCGCCAAGGTTTCATGGGCTGCGGCAAATGTAGGTGCACAAACCGCGCCTACGATAATCTCGTCAGGTGGGCGCGTCCAGTTTCGCAGCGCGGCCGAGCGCAAATTGACCGACCGGCCCCTCGATGTGAAATTCAAGCCCCGTCATTTTCGCGAACAGATCGATATTGGCGATTCCGATGGCGCATCCGCCGAGCCCCATGTCGGTCGCCATGAGGTAAAACGTCTGCATCAGTGCGCCGACATCCTTGAGAATCAGCGCATAGGCGATCGAGCTGTATTTCCAAGACACTCGGCCGAACCGCGCGGCGATGGTGATCAGGATCTGCGGCGGAGCGGTTGCGGCCATCGCGAATTCGGCTGCCATCAGCAGCGAGTCGAGCTCGTTGGCACGCACCTCGATGGCGACGAGCGCGTGTGCGCCGGCGTCATAATGATAGAACCCGCGGGCAAGCCCTTCACATTTGCCGACGGCGAGGTAGAGCTCGAGCTCGTAGCTGCCGCCCCCGGACGGATAGGGCCTTACCGCGTACTCCACCACGTGACCGTCGCCACCGGGATCAGCCTTGCTATTAAACGTCGACTGCACCCGCGCGATGCCATCCAGAAACCGCGCCAGCTCGGCGAGCGTGATCGGCCGCCCGCCATCGAAGCTGCGGGTCGAATGGCGCTCGCGCAACAGCTTTGCCGCCGGTGAGCTCAATTGCGATTGCGCGGGCGAAATCTTCCGCAGATCGATTGTCTTTCCAGGCCAACTGGGCCGCACCGCGGGCAACGGAGGCCTGACATTCGCATAGGGATAAAGCCCGCCCAGCGGGTTGGCGTGGCGGCCTTCGCTGCTGCGCGCGTGGAACAAGAGATCGTGAAAGTCCCAAAGCACGAGGTCGTCGTCGCCTTCCTCCGGCCGCAGACCGCTGGCGCGCGGGGAGTCGATCTTGAACAGGATTTGGCAATCCACGAGGAGCGCGAGAAGTTCGAGTCCGGGAAAGCCAGCTTGCCGACGAAGCTGTTTGAGCTGATGCGGTGTGGCCAAGGAGGCGAGCGTCGCTGCAATCTTGGGGTCGCAAATCCTGAACAACGCGTCGGCGCGCGGCGATTCCAGGACCATCTCGTTGGCGCGCCGACGCAGATATGCGAACCGCGACAGGACGAGCGCGTCGGCATCACGCAGCGGCGGCGTTCGCGGCCAATAATCCGCAACCTGCGGTTCGATGACCGCCTGCTCCTCGCCGTTGCGCGAGCGCCCGAGGCGATACTCCAACAACCCGTGCCGGGCCAAGCGCCGGACCAATCGATCAATGTCCTGGTCGGTGCGGCGGCGACCGGACACAAACGAATGCAGCGGCAAACCCGTGCGCAGATCCTGCGCGCGATCCGCGGCGGCTGCGCCGAACTCTCCCAAGACAATCGAATGGCCAGCGACGCAGGCGCGGATCGTTCCGTCCGCGTCCGTTTCGAGCCTGACGTGAGGACCAAGTCGGGCCGATAGCGTTGCCGGTGCAGCTCTTCGGCCTCGCTTTGCTCCCGGGGCGCCCAAGCGGGATGACCCTCACGTCTGCGGGTGAAGCGGATTGAGCTCGTTTTCCGAGAGCGGCCGGTCTCGCCATCCAAGCTTGACCGGAACGTCGTAAAGGCGGCCGGGTGCAAAACGGCGATAGAAATGTCGCAGTCCGGGAACGATGACTCTGACCACCGGGACCTCGATATCAGGGCGTGTCTGGTCGAGAACGAGGAAATCGAGGCCCGCTCCCTTGACGAGATTGACGCAGGCGGTCACCTGCGCGCGCGCGTCGAGACCGCCGAACTTCGACCCGGGATCCGGTCGGACGGCGCCGCTCGGCGCCAAGTAGGGATGGTCCCCGAGCCGAAACGAGCCCTCTGCATTCGATTGGTTTGATGCTTGGTCCGATGGAGTCTGGCTGCGAGCGCCCATGAGACCGATGGAGAGAAATTGATTGAGCTCGGTCATGGCGCGCAGCAGGGCAACGCGCGAGTCGAAGTGGGCGCCGGAACCGAACTCGACCAACTCCTGCTCGTTTTGCATCCAATGCGCGATCGTGACAAACGTGGGAATTCCAAGATCGCTCGTGGCGTCGAGCACCCAAAGGCGGCGTCCGGTTTCCGCGAGCTGAATTTTCAGATCACGGACGTAAGGATCATCGAACTGCCCCAAGTCGACTTCCGGCCGCTGCAATCGATTGTACCACCAGATCGCGTATCCATCCCGCTCAATCAGTTCGAGAAATCCTTGGACGATCGCCTCCGCCAGCGTGTTGCCGGCCGCGCAGCCGTTGGAATCCGCGTGGTGCTGGTAGCCTGGACCTCGATAGAAAAAATAAAGCAGGCTGGTCGGAAGATACCTGAACCTTCCGTCGCGCAGAGACCAGACCGGTGACCACTCGATCTTGGCCGTGGGATCGAATGGCGCCGGCGCGATCTCGTCGGGGTCACTCGTCGGTCCTTGCCGGGACTGCGCCTCGCTGAACAGCAAGACGTCGTTTGGATGAATGGCCTCGCTCTCGCGAAAATCGGTGAACCGGCGCGTCATCCGGATCTCGTTGCCCTGAAAAATTCCGGAATAGCGCTCGATCGCTTCCATGAGCGCGCTCGCTTCACCCTGCTCGGCCGTGCTGCCCTTGCCGAAGCTGCCGCCGCTCAGTCCCGCCCTCAGCTCGTTGACCGTCCTGGCGGGCGCCGAAAAATTGTGCGTGGCGAGATAGTTCGTGTTCATGGGCAGGTCAGCCTGGATGCGCTCGAGGCGTGAGACCACACCGGTCAACGGGCTTACGTGCTTGCGAAACCGCGCCACCGTGGTGCCCGAAGGCACAGTCCGGTATCCGCCGCTTGTCATAAGGAGACTCCCGCCGGCGCCGAGTTCGACCGGCGCTGGCGCGCGCCGGGGGTTGCGCAGCTGCTTGCGGCCGCAAACCGGGCATTGCGGGCGGGCTGCCACGTAATGGCGCACGATGGTCGAGCCCAGCAGGTCCAGGCTGATGATGTGATCGCCCAGGTCGGTGCGAAAATCGGTGGCGATCGCTTTTGCGATCTCGACGGCCGCAAGCTCGATCCCGCTTCGCCCGAGCACGCCGCGGGCGAGCGGCGAGGCGGCGACGCGCTGCCCTCCGCCGCGGCCGAGAAGCGCCCTGACCTCTCGGTTGCGCTGCATCCGCTCGGCAAGGCAGGCCCAGCAGGCACCCTTTCCCGGCCGCAACACCGGCCCTACGAGAGGAAAAATCCCGGAGGGTTGGGCGAGTAGCCAGGGCGTGCGCTCCGACAGATGCTGCCGATTCAATTCCGCCAGTCGTGGGTCGAGATAGTCGTTCACCAGCGTGACCGTCAGCTGGGCGGAGCGTTGCACGACGCGAACACCCAACCCGCGCAGCGCAGAGTCGAGCTCTTTTGCGCCGCGCACGTCCACCGATTGGATGCGTACGGGGCACTTGTTGAGATTTTTCTCCGCATCCTCCGGCGAAAGGCCGAGGCTCGCCCAATACGCAGCCACGGTGTCCACGGAGAAGTGCGCTTTCGCGACGATGAAACGGCGGTCGAGCAGGCGCTTGAACGCTTCGTTGACCTTGTCGGCGGGAAACTTGCGCTCCAGCTCGCGAGCGAGCTGCCGAAAACTCCTGCCGCCCTCGCCTATCGCATACGCGAGCGCGCAATAAAGCTCGCCGTGCAGAAAGAACTTGCGGTCCTCGGAATAGAGGCACACGACATCGCCTGGCAGCACGTATACGCTGAAATTCGGCGCGAACCGCGGAATGTGTTTGGTGTGATGCTGCGCAATACGTTTGCGGCGATGACGAGTCATGAGTTGAGCACGCGCGCCGCTAACTATCGCGACCGAGGTGGGATGGCATTGTTGGCGCATCGCGTTGCGATGTGCCGCCGTACCGCGCGCGAAAGAAAATGGCCGGGTCCAATCCAAACCCGGCCATAACGAGTCGCCTCTGTCAACGTAATCAGAACGTGTTGGAGTCTAGCAGATGAGGCAACGTCCCCAGGACAAGCAGCAGCCGCAGCCGCCGCAGCCGCAACCGCCGCAGCCGCCGCAGCGGCAACCGCAGCCTCTGCCGCAGCCTCTGCAACCGCAGCCTCTGCCGCAGCGGCAGCCTCCGCACCGCTGCGCAACCTTTTCCCCAAGGTAGGGCGTGCCGGCGTGTTCCTTGTCGAAGACGAAGAAGGTCCCCAAGCTGACGTCGGCGATCTCTTCTTCGCTGAGCGTGATTTGCGGCTGCACGGTATCCCGGGACGGCGTATCCGCGGCCGGCACAGCGGTCGCGGCAGATGCCCCGCCCGCGAGCGACAAAGACATGCCGACAACTCCGACAACCGGTACAGCCTCCTTGCGACCCTTTCGCTTCGAAGCTTGCTGCTTGTGCGGCATTGTCTAGTCCTCCCGTACCTTCCAGCAGATGTTCGACGAAGTGGACCGTCCTAATAGCGGTATTCGTAGCCTTCGCGCAGAGACCTGGCAAGGCTGTTTACATACGCGAGTTGCGATAGCTTACTTCGGACTTACAAGCGCTCGAGTCGCAGCCGGGAACGTGAACGACCGTTCATAAAACACGCGAATCGCGGCCGCGCCGCGCTCACAAAACGCGCTGAGTCGCATCCGGTTCCCGACATCGTGCAGGACATCGCCGTCGCCGCGATTATGAAGTAGGCTAGCCCTCCCGAGTGCGACGCAGCGACTCATGCGCGCTCACATGGGAGAAACGCAAACATGGCGTATTTGCATGGCCGTTTCGCCTGGTACGAGTTGGCGACAACGGACATGGAGTCCGCGAAGGCCTTCTACGGCGACGTCCTGGGCTGGGGCACGCAGGACGTGCCGGCGTCCGGCCCCGCCTACACGCTGTTCACTGCCGGAGGCGCCGCGGTGAGCGGCCTGATGGAACTGCCGAAGGAAGCGACCGCCTCGGGGCTCAGGCCGAGTTGGCTCGGATATGTCGGCGTCGACGATGTGAATGCCGCGGCCAATCGCATCGAAGAGCTCGGCGGCGCCGTGCACGTTGCGCCGACGGAAATTCCCAACGTGAGCCGCTTTTCCATCGCCGTCGATCCGCAGATGGCGACGATTGCGTTGCTCAAATGGCTCAACGGCGATCAACAGCAACCCGCCGAGCTTAATGCGCCAGGCCGCGTCGGCTGGCACGAGCTGCTCGCCGCCGACTGGGAGCAAGCATTTGCTTTTTACCGCGAGCTCTTCAGCTGGCAAAAGGCGCAGACCGACACCGGCGCGGTGGGCACGTATCAGCTGTTCTCCGCCGCAGGGGAGACGATCGGCGGCATGTACACCAAGCCTGCGATGGAGCCGGTCCCGTTCTGGCTTTATTACTTCAACGTCGGCGATATCGACGTGGCAATGAAGCGGGTGAAGGCAGGCGGCGGGACGATCCTCGCGGGTCCGATCGAAGTGCCGGGCAGCAGATGGATCGCCCGATGCACGGATCCCCAGGCCGCCATCTTCGCGCTGATGGGAAAGCGAAGCCACAATGGAATTGGATATTTCGAACGCCTGCCGCGGAATCCGTCCAGCGCTCGTTTTGGCGCGGGTCGGTGACCGGCGCTGCAGTGCATCCGCGCTCGTTGCTTAGGTTAACCTCATCCTAACAATCGGCGCCGCAAATGTTTTCAGCTGAGGCGCCGGTTAAGCTTCCGTTTAGCTCTGGGGCGGATCATCCCGGCGTGCGACCCACGAACCCGTGGCTCGCATCGAGGATCCATCATGGACGACGAGCGGCCGAGACCCCGTGGCACAGCCGGGTCGAGCTCCGCGGCAGCCGAAAGCGGTCCCCAGCAGCTCGTTCTTTGGTCGGCGGCACGAGAAACGAACGACGACACGAACAAGCGCCGGGTCGGGCGTGAGCTTGCGCAGGGAGCTGCGTCCAAATTTCTGCTGATCGAGCCCATCGTCGCCGATTCGGCGCCGCCGCGCGATCACGAGATCAGGGTCGACGACGAGATCAGACTGCCGCGACGGGACGAGTTCGCGGTTGCCGAGCCTGCGGTGTCCGCGCAATGGATCCAGCTCGCGCTTCTCGGGGGCGCGCTGGCGGTCGGGCTTTGCCTGGGGTGGATCGGCGGATTCGTGTCGTCGCGCTTCTTCGTTCCCGCAACCGTGGCGGCGGTGCCGCACGCCGACGTTTCACCCTGCGCGCGCGAGGGAAGTTGCGCCGCCGCCAAATCTGATCGCGAGGCAAGCAGGGCTGCCGGCCCGCGCGCGAGGATTGTCGAGCGCAGCTCCGCGCGCGGCATGAGGGAAGCAAACGCGGCGCCAAATCGAGACGTGGTCACGACGAGCAGCATTTCGGTGCAGGAGCGCGCGAAGATCGAGCCGCGGCCCACCGCCGTGCCGGAGACGAGGCCGACCACCATCGAGGGTTGGACGGTTCGCGAAGTGATCGGCAATACGGTCGTGTTGCAGGGGCCGGGCGGCGTCTGGCGCGTGACGCAGGGAGATACGGTGCCGGGCGTGGGCCGGGTCGATTCGATCGTGCGCTGGGGCAGCCGCTGGATCGTCGCGACGACGCGGGGCCTCATCTCGACGCTGGATTGATATCTCGGCGATGAATGATTGACCGCTAACGTTCTCCGCCCATCATGGGGTTGGCTTTTCGAGAAGCCGGCACCCGTGAACCAGGACCGCCATCTTTCCGAGATTCTGGTCGTCTACCTCGGCAGCTTGCTCAACAACTGCTGTGCCACCCGCATGATGTCGTCTTTTCGGTAATCCGGGCCAGAAGCTGGTTTTTTGCCCGCACGTCCCCAATCGACGCTCTTGAACACAGTGTCGCCGGTGTCGAAACTAAACGTCGCTGTCGTCGGCTTGTGAACGATTCTGTTTTTGCCGACCGCAAACTGACTAGGCACAACGGGCGTGACCATACCCTTCCTCCTGAGACATTCATATCCTTGAGAGGCCTTCGACGTTCAGCATCGAGATTGAGGGCAAATCGATTATTCAGTAGGCCGCGTCGGCTAGCAGCGTGATGAACGCGCGTCGTTTCACTCGATCACCTCGTCGGCGAGACCAACCAAAGGAAACGGCAGGTGAGCCCAAACGCCTTGCAGTTCTGAGATTGATGACAAGCGTGCATCCCAGCCAGGCTGGATCTTAGGTTATCAAATTGGCAACCATCAGTCAGCGGCCATCGGGGTTGCTTCGCGGCTTCTTGATTTTTTCCCCCGGTCTCGGCGACGTCTCTTTGCCGGGCGCTGTGCCGGCGTAACTTCAAGGTCCGCGATTTCCCCCAACCAGGCAGGCGATATTCCGCTGATGCAATCACTCCCGGTGATTGCCTAGCCCACAGGTGATGCGGAGATCCATTGCCGGCGTCCGCGGCTGTGACGCTTCCAAGCGGACGCCATGTCGCACGCAGGCTCGTCGACCGCTTTCGTCGCGTCAGTTTGCGTTCACGCCAGTGGCCTTGACCAAGGCGGCGTTCATGTTGAGTTCCTTTTTGACGTGTGCATCCAGTTCCGCCGGGGTTAGGACCAGTGGGTCTATCCCTATCGTCGCCAGCTTCTCCTGCACGCTGGGCCTTTGCATGGCCTTCAACGTCTCGAGGTGAAGCTTATCCGTGACGTCACGCGGCGTCTTCGCGGGAACAAACATTGCCCACCAGATGGGGTATTCGGAATCGGTAAAACCAGCTTCCGCGGTTGTGGGAACATCCGGCAGAGCGGAAGCGCGTTTTGGGCCGTTTACCGCAAGCGCGATGAGCTTGCCCTCACGAATATGCGACACGACAATGCCGATTGGTAAAAAAGAGAAATCGACCCGGCCGGCCATCACCTCGGTTATTGCTTCCACGCCGCCTTTAAAGGGAACATGAACGGCTTCGAAACCTGCGCGCAAACGGAAGCGCTCTCCGCTGAGGTGCGTGTTGGTCCCAACACCCGCCGAGGCGAAAGTGAACGATCCAGGTTTGGCCTTGGCGGCGGAAACAAGTTCGTGAACGGTCTTGATGCCTCGCAACGGTGAAATAATCAGCACGTTGGGCGAAATGCCGAGCGGCGCGACTGCCGCAAGGTCGCGTTCCGTGTCATAGGCGAGGTTCGGATAGATTGCCGGGGCGATGGTGAGCGCCGACGATTGCACCAGAATCGTATAGCCGTCCGGGTCGGCTTTGGCGGCGGTCGCCGTGCCGATCGTCCCTCCGGCACCGACGCGATTTTCGACGACGATGGACTGACCAAGCTCGCTGGAGAGCTGGTTGAGGATCACACGCGCCGTGACGTCGGTGCCGCTGCCTGCCGTAAATGGCACAATTGCGCGGATCGGCCTGCTTGGCCAAGGCTGCGCGCCGGCCTCCGTGCTCGCGATCGTGACGGCGAGTATCGGCAGCAAACTCAGGCAAATCCGTTTCATGACCTCCTCCCCGTTGTCCGCATCAGGTCAAGCTTCCCTTCGTCCTGATGAGGTTACTTCCGGGGGCAGCCACAAATAAAATACATACAAGGCGCGCCTGGTATAATCTGCGGTTATGGAAGTGGAAGCACGATTGCGCGCCTTCGCGGCCTTCGCGCGTCGGCGGTCGTTCTCAGCGGCAGCTCAGGAGTTGCGCATCAGTCAGCCGGCAGTGTCGAAGCACATCGCCGATCTCGAGCGAGTGCTGGAACTGCAATTGGTCGAGCGCGGGCGCCGAGGCGGAGTTTTGACGAGCGCCGGAGAGTTTCTCGCCAATTACGTGTTGCGCGCCGAGTCGCTGCTGGCCCAGGCTGCGCTTGGTGCCGCCGAGTTTCGCGCTCCCCGGTCTGGGTCGCTGACGATCGTCGCCTCCGGCACGGTTGGAACATATCTGCTGCCGGAAATCATCGCAGCGTTTCAGCAGGTCCACCCCGGCGTCCGTGTTTCATTGGAGCTGAGAACCTCGATGAAGGCAGTAGACTGGCTGCGCTCGCATCACGCCGAACTGGGGTTTGTCGGCGGATCCGTTGGCGCGCCCGAGATCGAAGCGGAATACTTGCTCGATGACGAGCTGGTCATCGTGGGCACGCGCCAACTTGCCGCACGCCGACTGTCGCGCGAGCAACTCGAAACATTGACCTGGATCTCACGCGAAGAGGGTTCGGCAACGCGCGCAGTTTCCGACGCGGCCCTGGCCAATCTCGGCATTGTATCCCGGCGGCGGCTCGAACTGCCGTCCTGGGAGGCGATCAAGCTGGCGGTCAAGCGCGGCTTCGGCATCGCCGCATGCAGCCGGTTTGCGGTGGACGAGGAGTTGCGAGTGGGAGCACTCGCCATCCTTCCCGTCCGCGGCTGGAACGTACGCAAGACGATATCGCTCATTCGGGTCCGGGACGCGGCACTTACGCCGTCAGCCGAGCAATTTGTGCTCTTTCTGCGCGCTTATTTGCGCCAAATGTTTTCCCAACGCAGATCCAAGAAGCGGCTAAGGACAACGCGTGCGTGAAGCTTCTTGATTTTTTCCGGCGCCTGGCCTCGCATGGCGGCGCAGGCGACAGCCGCCGGTCAGCGCGCGTGCGAGACCGCGCGGCCGCTGAATCAGGCGTGAATCGGCGCATCAGCCGACGTTTCCACGCAAGTGGGGCGGATTCCCCACGCTTTCAGACAAGGACCGATCATGTTTGAGAAACCAACCGTCGCGGATTTGCGCGAGGCGGCGCACAAACTCGGCATGAAACCGGGCGACGCCTATCTCAACGCCGTCGAGCAAATCATCACGCCGATCGCCAATGCCTATGCTGTCCTCGACGCAACGCCGGACGAATTGCCGCCGGTGAAATATCCGCGCGGCCGCTGGTATCGGCCGACGGCGGCGGAGAATCCGCACGGCGCCTGGTACGTGAAGACGTCGATCAAGGGCAATCCGGGCGGCAAGCTCGCCGGTCGCCGCGTCGCGCTCAAGGATAACGTCTGCCTCGCCGGCGTGCCGATGATGATCGGCGCGCAGCTCTTGGACGGCTATGTGCCGGAGGTCGACGCGACGGTAGTTGAGCGCATTCTCGATGCCGGCGGCGAGATCGTCGGCAAGGCAGTATGCGAATATTTCTGCGTCTCCGGCGGCAGCCACACCAGCTCGACGGGTCCGGTGCACAATCCGCGCAAGCGCGGCTATACCGCGGGCGGATCCTCCTCCGGCAGCGCGGCGCTAGTCGCCGCCGCCGAGGTGGACATGGCGATTGGTGGCGACCAGGCCGGCTCGATCCGCATCCCGGCGAGCCATTGCGGCATCGTCGGACTAAAGCCGACCTTCGGGCTTGTCCCCTATACCGGCATCGGCCTGCTCGAGATCACAATCGATACTTGCGGGCCGATGACCGCCAACGTGCGCGACAACGCGCTGTTGCTGGAGGTGATCGCCGGGCCCGACGGCCTCGACACGCGCCAGCGCGGCGTGCCCGCCGGCCGCTACACCGAGTCGCTCGCGGGCGGAATCGAGGGACTGCGCATCGCCATCGTCAAGGAAGGCTTCGGCCATCCCAATTCCGAAGGCGATGTCGATGCCCATGTGCGCGAAGCCGCACAGCGCTTCGCCAAATTGGGCGCGATCGTCGACGAGGTATCGGTGCCCTCGCACGCGCTCGGCTTTCCCGTCTGGGCGGCGATCCGCGGCGATGCGGCGTGCGTCATGCTCTTGGAGATGAATGGCGCCGGCATCGGGCACGAGGGGCTTTACGTCACGAGCCTGCTTGAGCGGGCGATGGGCTGGCGCAATCGCGCCGACGACTTCGCCGATACGCTCAAGATCGCCTCGATCTTCAGCAGGTACACACTCGACCGCTATGGCGGGCGCTTCTACGCCAAGGCGCAGAACCTGCGCCGGCGCGTGCGCGCAGGCTACGACGCGGTGCTGGCGACACACGACCTTCTGCTGCTGCCGACGGTACCGATGAAGGCGACGCCGATCCCGGGTAAGGACGCAACGCCGCAGGAGATCACGCGCAGGAGTTGGGAGCCGACCCGCAACACCTGCCCGTTCAACGTCACCGGACATCCGGCGATCAGCATCCCGTGCGGCATGGAGGACGGCCGGCCCATCGGGCTCATGCTGGTCGGCCGCCATTACGCCGAAGAGACGATCTACCGCGCCGCGGCGGCGTTCGAGCGTTCCGGCGACTGGACGACATTCTGACGCGGCGGCGGGCGATGATGGCGATCACTTCGCGTATGACGAAGGGCGGTGCCACATCGGCCCCTCCCCCGCGTGCGACCGAACTCGGGTTTACCCGAGTTCGGCACGCTAGGTCGGCCGAAGTCGCATAA
>CBFGVM010000098.1:0-11506 GCA_965652015.1 uncultured Alphaproteobacteria bacterium | reverse complement strand
GGGGAGTTCATCTCGTGCTCGACTGGCTGGCCGATCACCTCGCGATGATCATGTTCGCGTCGATGTTTTTCGTCATTTTCCTCGGCTACCCGGTGGCCTTCATCATGGGCGGGATGGCGCTCATCTTCGCGCTCGTGGGTGCGTGGCTCGGGGTTTTCAAGCTGATCGGCCTGTCCGACATCGTGCTGCGGATGTGGGGTGGTGTTGCCAACGACCCGGTGCTGGCATCGATTCCGATGTTCATTTTCATGGGCGCGATCCTGGAGCGATCGGGATCGGCCAAAGACATGCTCAACGCCACCGAGGTGTTGCTGAAATGGTGCCCGGGCGCGCTCGCGGTCGCCGTCATGGTCATGGGCACGATCCTCGCCGCACCGATCGGCGTCGTCGGCGCGGCCGTGATTACGCTGTCGGTGATTGCACTGCCGCAAATGCTGGCAGCAGGCTACGACAAACGGCTTGCGATCGGCACGATCGCCTCGGCCGGAACGCTGGGCATTCTCATTCCGCCAGCGATCATGCTGGTGGTGATGGCGGAGATGCTGGCGACCTCGGCTGGCAATCTGTTTCTCGCCGCGATCATGCCAGGCCTCCTGCTCTCAGGCCTCTACCTCGTCTACATCGTGCTCGTCGCGATCTTCAAGCCGGGCGTGGCGCCCAAGCTGCCGCCGGGATACGGACCGCAGACGCGCCTTGAGTTTTGGATCGCCGTCTGGCGCGGTCTGTTTCCCATGACGCTGCTGATGGTGGTTGTGCTCGGATCGATTTTTGCCGGCTGGGCCACTCCCACCGAAAGCGGCGCCGTCGGCGTGCTCGGCTCCATGCTGATCGCCGCGTTGAACAACCGCCTGACGCTCAAGATGTTGAACGAGGCGATCTATTCCTCCTGCCGCGCCAATGGGCTGGTCTTTCTGCTCTTCCTCGGCGCGACCGGTTTCTCCTACGTGTTCCGCGTGCTGGGCGGCGACGACCTGATGGTGTCGACCCTCTCGTATTTCGGCATCGACACGAAGTGGGAGATGCTCACCTTCGTCATGGTGCTGATCTTCCTGCTCGGCTTCCCGTTCGAATGGATCGAGATCTGCCTGATCGTCCTGCCGATCTTCGGGCCGATCCTGGCGAAGTACGATTTCTCCGACCACATCGGCAACAACACCGCCCTGATGACATGGTTCGGCACGATGGTCGCGGTCAATTTGCAGACCGCGTTCATGACGCCGCCGTTCGGAGCGACGCTGTTCTACATGAAGGGGACCGCCCCACCGGGGGTGACCATGACCGACGTGTTCCGCGCCATGTATCCCTTCGTCGGCCTCCAGGTGCTTGGGCTGCTGCTGTGCATCTACTTCCCGGGCATCAGTCTGTGGCTGCCTCGGCTGGCAGGGTTCGTCGAGTAGCGATCAAAATCCGCGCTGGCACTGCGGTTGGTACGAGCACAGCCACAGTCACGCGCCCGTACTCTGGGACGATCGCCTGGTCACATCAGCTTCAGCGCTTTGAGGCTCGCGTGTCCGTTCTTGCCGACGATGAGGTGGTCATGCACGGCAATCCCGAGCGGCCGCGCGACCTCGACGATCGCTCGCGTCATGTCGATGTCGGCGCGCGAGGGGGTAGGGTCGCCGGAGGGATGGTTGTGCACCAGGATGACCGCGGTGGCGGAGAGTTCGAGCGCGCGCTTGACCACTTCGCGGGGATAGACCGGAGTGTGATCGACGGTGCCGGTCTGATGCTGCTCGTCGGCGATGAGGTGGTTGCCCTTATCGAGAAACAAAATGCGGAAGTGCTCCTTGCTTTCGAAGCCCATGGCTGCGCGGCAGTAGTCGAGCACGTTCGACCATGATGAGAGCACTTGGCGCTGTTGGACTGCCCCGCGCAGGAGCTCCTTGGCGGCCGCGTGCACGATCTTGAGGTCGGTGATGGCGGCCTCGCCGAGGCCGCTGACCTCCTTCAGCCGCCCGACGGGTGCCGCGATCACCTCGGCCAAGGAGCCGAATTTTTTGAGCAGCTCCTTTGCCAGCGGCTTCACGTCGCGCCGCGGTATGGCGCGAAACAGGATCAGTTCGAGCATTTCGTAATCGTGCAGCGCATCGCTGCCGGCTTGAAGGAATCGCTGCCGCAACCGGGCGCGATGGCCGTGGAAATGCGGAGCCGCGTCGGCGGGCTTCGCGGATTTCGTCCTTTTGTCGCTGCCGGGCATTGATCGTGCATCTACGCCGGGCGCGTGCTCGCGTACTCGCCCGGCGCAAAGGATGACTGCTTCGGCCGATTTTACAATGATTGCAAGCGGCGCACTACGCGTGCGGGGCGGGGTGCGGCCGGTCGAGACCGTGCGGCGAGAGCGTGAAGATCTCGACGCCGGTCTCGGTCACCGCCACCGTGTGCTCGAATTGGGCGGAGAGCGAGCGGTCGCGCGTCACCGCGGTCCAGCCGTCGGAGAGCACCTTCACGTGCGCACGGCCGAGATTGATCATTGGCTCGACCGTGAAGAACATGCCGGGACGCAGCACGATGCCCTCGCCCGGGCGGCCGACGTGCACGATATTGGGCTCGTCATGGAACAGCCGGCCGACGCCGTGGCCGCAGAAGTCGCGCACCACGCTCATGTGCTGGGCCTCGACATAGGACTGGATGGCGGCGCCAATGTCGCCGGTGGTCGCGCCGGGGCGGATCACCGAAATGCCGCGCATCATCGCCTCGTAGGTGACCTCGATCAGGCGCTCGGCACGGCGCGGAATCGTGCCCACGGCGAACATCCGGCTCGAATCGCCGTGCCAGCCGTCGAGGATGAGGGTGACGTCGACGTTGACGATGTCGCCCTCCTTGAGCGGTTTCTCGCCCGGGATGCCGTGGCAGACCACGTGATTGACCGAGGTGCAGGTCGCCTTGCGGTAGCCGCGATACATCAGCGTCGCCGGCGTCGCGTTGTGCGCCAGCGCGAAATCCAGCACCAGCCGGTCGATCTTTTCAGTCGGGACGCCTGGCCGGATCTCGCCCGTGAGCATATCGAGGCATTCGGCTACCAGCCGCCCCGCCTTGCGCATGCCTTCGAAGGCGGCGGGCCCGTGCAGCTTGATCTGTCCGGTCTTGCGTTGCGGCGCGAGTGCCGCGTCGACGTAACTCATCAAAGCATCGCGGCCGCGCCGCCTCCTCGCGGCTCCCCCTGCCGCTGCTCAAGGCCAATGTAAGCAAGGCTGGACGGGACGCAAGCCGCCCGGCTACTCCGCGATCGGCACCGGCTCCGCCACTTCGATCCCGTCGCAGGTAATGCCGCAGCGGTAGGCGAGGACCTCGACCCCCATGGCGCGCGCCGCATCGAAGGCCGCGCCATAGGCAGGATCGATATCACGGGCAAGCTTGAAGCGCCGCGCCGAGCCGATCTGGATCAGGAACAGCATCACCGCGCGAGCCCCGCCCGCCGCCATGTCGCCGAGCTCGGCAAGGTGCTTGGCCCCGCGCTTGGTCACCGCATCGGGAAATTCCGCCAAACCGGGCCGGCGCATCAGGTGGACGTTCTTGATCTCGACGTAGCACGGCGGCCGCGCCGGCGCTTCGAGCAGAAAATCGACGCGGGAATTTTTTCCGTATTTCACCTCGCGGCGCATCAGCGCATATCCACCAAGCTCGGGGATTGCCCCGGCGGCGATCGCCTCGGCAGCGAGCGCATTGGGGTGCGCCGTGTTGATGCCCACGAGTTCGGCGCCGCCACCGAGATCGACCTCGACCAATTCCCAACTATGGGCAAGCTTGCGCTTGGGATTTGCCGCTTTCGACAGCCACACGCGTGCGCCTGCGGCATTGAGGCCGATCATCGATCCCGGATTGGCGCAGTGCACCGTCACCGTCTCGCCCGAGGGCAGTTCGACGTCGGCGAGGAAGCGCTTGTAACGCCTGACCAGAATGGCAGGGAGGAGCGGAGCGGGAAAGCGCATTGCCAGAACTTCAGAGAAGAGGGGCGGCGCTGGCGCCGCCCCTCGGATGGCGTGAGTAGAGAAGAGTCCCTATCACTTCGCGAGCGGATCGGGGCGGAGCTGCAGGCGGTGGACCTTCGGTCGATTTTCCGTGCCGCCTTCGACATGGAACACCGTTCTGGTGGAGTTGGTCGCCCACAGCGAGCGGCCCTTCCATCCGGCATTGGGATCGTCGATGCGCCCTTCCGCCCATTTGGTGAAGAAGGTCATGGGGTACGGGACGCGAATGGTGACGAACTTGCCGTCGACGAGCGCGAAGTAGGCGTCGCTCATATTGCCGGTGGCGATCGGCACATTCGCTCCCAGCCCGAACGTGTTGTACTGATCCACCCACGTATAGTAGCTGGCCTCGGCGCTGCCCTCGTCTTTTACGTCTTTGAACTGCGGTCCCGGGAATTTGTAGAGCGTCCAGCCCTCGGGGCAATGCTTGCCGG
Source organism: uncultured Alphaproteobacteria bacterium (assembly GCA_965652015.1). GTDB lineage: Bacteria > Pseudomonadota > Alphaproteobacteria > Rhizobiales > Xanthobacteraceae > VAZQ01. The sequence goes on along the minus strand of CBFGVM010000098.1, from coordinate 7,104 downwards.
TGGCGGTCGGCCCGTTGAGCACTTTGCATTTGCTGCGCTCAAACTTGCCGAGGTGTCCGCTCGCCAGCGACGCCCAGAACACGCCGTTGCGGTCGATGTCGCCGCCGCGCGGCCCGTAGCCGGGGAACGGCGGCTCGTAGACCTCCGTGAGCGCGGTGTGCGTCGGATCCGGCCCGGGGGCGACCCGTACCACACGGCCGGGATAACCGAGCTGGGTTCCCCATACCGAGCCGTCGATCGGGTTCACGGCCACGCTGTAGAAGTTCGCCTCCACCCGCTGGTCCTTGGCGGGATCGGCCGGCTGGTTCGGCTCGACATACGCGTCGCGCTTGCCGTTGCCGTTGGTGTCCAGCACGAACGGCGACCAGCCTTGCGATTTCACCTCGTCGCCGGTCTCCTCGAACATCTTGCGGTTGAGCCAGCCGAACGCGCCGGGACCCGTGACCCCGCTCGAGGCCCACAGCGTGTTGTTGGCGTCCTCGGCGAAGATCAGGTGATGGGTCGGGAAGCAAGTCGAGATCAGGGTGAACTTGCCGCTCGCCGGATCGTACATCGAGAGATGGCGGTTGGCGCTCTGGAGCGGGAATACCTTGGCCGACGGATGGTCGGAGCCCTGCTTGCAGAAATCCGGATTAGCCGGCGCGCGCACGCGCGCGGCCATCCACACCTGTCCCTTCTCGTCCATCATCTGATTGTGAATGCTGGTCTGGCTGTCCCAGATCGGTTCGGGTCCCCAATACGGGGAGGGGGCCATGGGGCTTGCCTTGGAGGACGGGGTCTTCGGATCGCGCACCGGATGTTTCACCTGCGTCGCCGTATGCGTGTTCGGATCGAGCACCGGGAAATAATCCGTGCTCTCCTCGGGCGCGCCATAGAGCTTGCCGTTGGCGTTGACCGTGGGTTTGCGCCGATCGGTCGAGATCAGGTCATGCATGTAACCGGTCGGCGTACTCCAGTCCCACGAGGTGATCACCACGTTGCGCTCGACACCTTGCGGGCGCGAGGGCTTGTCGAACGGCAGATCGCCAGCCGCGACCCGATCGGTCCACTCGCCCCAGAGCTTGAGCGCATGCGGACCCAGCCGATTGAGAACGTTGACCATCTGCGTCATGGCCTGTCCGGATTGGATGCGCCGCTCCCATGCCTCGGCGGAGTTCTTGAACTCGCCTAGGTTCTTCGAGATGGTGCGGGTTCCCTCGGTGCCGAGGGCGTGACATGACATGCAGCCGGTGGTTTTGATGTTGTTCACCCACATCGGCTGGCTTTTCATTCCCTCGGCAATGCCGTTGCCCTGGGCGCCGGTGCCTGGAAACTCGTTCGCGGCCGGAACCTTCAGCATCGAGTACCAGTAGATCGGCGGATAGTAGTGCGCCGCGGCCTTCTCATCCGGCGCCTTGGCCGCGGTCAAGTTGACGGTCTTGCCGGGTTCACTATCCACCTTGGGTGAATCGATGAGGCCATAACCGCGCACCCATACCTTGTATTTGGCTTTCGGAAGGTCGGGTACGACGTAGCGGCCCTGGTCGTCGGTGACCACGATCTTGACGAACTTGGTCGGGAGCTCGTTGGTTTCCGCGATCACCCAGACGCCGGCCTCCGGTCCATTTGCGCCGGTCACCACGCCGCCGATGTCGTCGTTGTCGATGGCAACGGCGGGTGGCTGTTGCGCCGCGAGCTCGGTCGCCGAACCGCTCAACACGGCAAACACCGCCGCGCCGAGATACAGCCTGCTTTTCGATGTCATGTCGCTCCTCCCTCGAGTTACCCCGCTCTCACACCTTTGCGATCGGCATGACCGTCGATGGCGGGACCACGCTGCGTAATTGTCCGCCGAAATGGAGGCGCTGTCCATCACCGGTGCGCAACGTGTGCAGGGCGCCGTCTTCGCGGCAACTTCACTTCACGAAGGTGCCGCCGCGGTCTTCGTCGATATGAATGCGCACGATCTCGTCAAACGAGTTCTCGGCCTTGAAGCCGAGCTCGCGCGCGCGGCGCGCCTCGATGCGCTGCGGCCAGCCCTCGACGATGCGCGCCACCAACGCGTCCTCGGCGCGGCGGATGCGCGCGGCGACGCGGTCGCCGGCGATGCGGCGCAGTGACGCGATCTGCTCGGCTACGGTGCAGGATACGCCCGGCATCGAGAGATTGATGCGCGAACCTAACGCGTCGCGCGCCAAGCCCGCCGCGTGAATGAGAAAGCCGACCGCGGCACGCGGGCTTGCGTGCGTGTGCACCACCGTCTCTGGAACCGGCAGTACCGCTTCGAGGCCGGCCAGCGGCTCGCGGATGATGCCGGAGAAGAAACCCGAAGCCGCCTTGTTGGGCTTGCCCGGCCGCACCACGATGCTCGGCAGGCGAATGCCGACGCCATCGCAGAAGCCACGCCGGCCGTAGTCGGCGAGCAGCGCTTCCCCGATCGCCTTTTGCGTGCCATAGGAGGTCAGCGGCGTGAGATGAAAATCGTCGGGGATCGAGGGCGGGAATGGCGCGCCGAACACCGCGATGGAGGAGGTGTAGACGAGACGCGGCCGATAGCCGTCGCCGACCGCACGGATCGCCTCGAGCAGCGCCCGCGTGCCGTCGAGGTTGACACGATAGCCCTTGTCGAAGTCGACCTCGGCTTCTCCGGAGACGACGCCGGCCAGATGGAAGATCACCTCGGGGCGGCCCGCGATCGCCTTGCCGGCTTCGCCCGGCGTGGCCAGATCGGTGGCGACGGTCTCGACCTTTCCATTGAAGCTTTCCGGCTTGGGCGGAGCAACGACGTCGAGCAGGGTGAGCTTGTCGATCGGCTTGCCGGCAAGCACCCCGTCCTTGCCGAGCCGCTCGGTGAGCTTTCTGCCGATCATGCCGGCTGCGCCGGTGATGAGGATGTGCACCTGGTCTGCTCCCCGCTGACGTAGGCCGTGAAACCCTCTCCCCGCTTCGCGGGGCGAAGGAAGAGCCCGTGCGGCGCGGTCTAGCGCACGGCGCTCAACTCGCTCAAGCTTGTCCGCTGGCGTCCCTGCGCGTCGAAATTCTCCGGCGCGAGCCAGCGCTCGAAGGCAGCCTTGCGCGTCGGCCACTCGCTGTCGAGCATCGAGAAATAGGCGGTGTCGCGGCTCCTGCCTTTCACGATCATGTGCTGGCGCAGGATGCCCTCGAACACAAAGCCATAGCGCAATGCCGCGCGACGCGACGGCGCGTTGAGCGCGTTGCACTTCCATTCGTAGCGGCGATAGCCGAGCGTCTCGAACGCATAGCGGGCAAGCAGGAACTGCGCCTCGGTTCCGAGCGGCGTGCGCTGCAAGCAGGGCGAATAGAGAATATTGCCGACCTCGACCACGCGCATGGCGGGACGGATTTCCATCAACGTGGCGATGCCGACAGCCTGGCCGGATCGGTCGATGATTGCGTAGGAATAAGGATCGTCGAGCTTCACGCGGGAGGCGAGCCATTTCGAGAATGCTGCGAAATCCGCGAGTGGGCCATAGGACATGTAGGTCCAGATGTGATCGTGGCCTTTGACGGCGTTCCACAAGGCCGCGTCGTGATGGTGAGCCAGCCTTTCGACATGTCCATAGCGGCCCTCGAGCGTTACCGGGGCGGGACGCTGCGCCGGCGTCGCATCGACGGGCAATCCAACGAGCTCGCCGGCGATCGGATGCGGCTCGGATGCGCCCGTCATCGCCTCTTCGCATCCTCGCTGAAGAAGCCGTTGAGCTCGGCATTGGCGATGGTGCCGGCCAAGGTGTCGAACTTGCCGGCTGTGGCGATGTCGCGCGCCGCACGGATGACCGCGGTCCATGCGACGCGCGCGAGCGTGCCGCCCAGGCTGATGCGGCGGACGCCGAGGTCGGCAAGATCCTTCACGGTCAGATCGGTTGCGGTCGACATGAGAAAATTAACCGGCTTTGGTGCGACGGCCTGGACGACCGCCGCAATCTGCTCGCGCGTCTTGATTCCTGGCGCGTAGAGGCAATCGGCGCCCGCGGCCGCGAAGGCCTTGAGGCGGCGGACGGTCTCGTCGAGGTCGGGCCGCCCGCGAATGAAGCCTTCGCTGCGCGCGGTGAAGACCACGTCGCCGCCCGCTGCATCGATTACGGCGCGCGCGGCGCGCACCCGTGCGAGCGCCAGCTCGAAGTCGTAGAGTGGGACCGCGGGGTCGGAGGTCGAGTCCTCGATGGACAGCCCGGCGACCCCCGTTTCGACGCATAGCTTCACGCTCACGGCCACGCCCTCGGGCTCATCGGCAAAGCCGCCCTCGAAGTCGGCATTCACGGGGACGGTCGTCGCCGCCGCGATCTCCTGAAAATGCGCGAGCATCGTGGCGCGGGACACGCCGCCGTCGGGCAGTCCCTGGGTAAAGGCGAAGCCGGCGCTGGTGGTGGCGAGCGCCTTAAATCCCAGGCCTTGCAGATAGCGCGCCGAACCAATGTCCCAGGGATTGGGAATGACGAAGCATCCCTCCGCGTGGAGCTTGCGGAACGTCGCGCGCTTTTCGGCCGGACTAGGCATGAGCGAGGCTCCTTCTCTGCAAGGGCAGGGCGATTGTGTGTGGACTTCGGCGATGTGTAGGATGGACCGGATGCCGCGTCCATGCCAACCGAAAGAGTTGGGGCGACGTGGCCAGCGCGCTTGAGGGAGGGCTCGCCATGTCGTCGTTCGCCGCTCACGCCGCCAGCCGGCGCAAATTCCTGCAATTCCTCGCGGGGAGTCCGTTGCTCGGTGTGGGCGGCGCTTTCGCCGGCGAAGGGCTCGAGCCAGGGACCAAACTTCCCGATCCGCTGATGTGGGCGCCGATGCGCGCCGATGAGCTCATCAAGTCGCCCAAGGAGGCGATCAACGTCTTCGACTTCGAGCCGGTATGCCGCCAGAACGTCCCCCCAGCGCATTTCGGTTACATGGCCTCCGGCATCGACGACGAGGCCACGTTGCGCGCCAATCGCGAGGGCTTCTTGAAGTTCCAGCTGCGCCCGCGCCGGCTGGTCGATGTCAGTAAAGTCGACATGACGACCGAGATTCTAGGCGTGAGATATGACAGCCCGATCATCGTCGCGCCGATCGGCGGGCAAAGGGCCTATCACGAAGAGGGTGAACTCGGTACCGCCCGGGCGGCAAAGGCCGGCAACCACCTGCAGATTCTCTCTACGGCGACAAACAGCAACGTCGAGGACGTAATCGCGGCACGCGATGCGCCGATCTGGTACCAGCTCTATGCGACCAACAAGTGGGAGGTTGCCAAGGCCTTCGTCACCCGCGCCGAGAAGGCCGGCTGCCTGGCCGTGGCGGTGACCGTCGACCGCTCCGGCGGCCGCAACCAAGAGACTCTATTCCGGCTACGCCGCAGCGACACGCGCGATTGCAGCGGCTGCCACGACCGCTCGAGCCTGCAAGCAAGCCTTACGCGCAGGGCCATGTATCAGGGCGTGGACGTCTCGGGGCTGAGGAATACGCAATCTTCCAACATGACCTGGGATTTCTTCAAGCGGCTGCGCGACACCACCAAGATGAAGATCGTGATCAAAGGCATTCTTGCTTGGGAGGATGCGGTGATCGCCGCCGATAACGGCATCGACGCGATCATCGTCTCCAATCACGGCGCGCGCAGCGAAGATTCCGGGCGCTCGACCATCGACGCGCTGCCGGAAATCGTCGAAGCGGTGAATGGCCGCATCCCGATCATCGTCGACAGCGGCTTCCGCCGCGGCTCCGATGTCGTCAAAGCATTGTGCATCGGCGCCCAGGCCGTATGCATCGGACGACCTTATATCTGGGGTCTCGGCGCCTTCGGGCAAAGCGGCGTCGAGCGCGTGCTCGAGCTTCTGCGCACGGAAACCTACGCCATGATGCAGCAGGTCGGCGCGCCGTCGCTCAAGCATTTGGTCCCAGCGATGGTGCGCAGGGCGTGATGGAGGTGGTCGTGCCATGTTGAAGACCATTGCTGCTTTCGACCGCATCGGGGAGGAGAATGCCTTTGCGGTCTTGGCGCGCGCAAATGCGCTGGCCGCGCAGGGCCGCGACATTATCAATCTCGGCATCGGCCAGCCCGATTTCCGCACCCCCGATTTCATCGTCGAGGCCGCGATCAAGGCGCTGCGCGACGGCCACCATGGCTATACGCCGGCGGTCGGGATTACGCCGCTGCGCGAGGCGGTGGCGGCCGATCTGCACAAGCGCTTCAAGGTCAGCGTGTCGCCCGACGAGGTGATGATCCTGCCGGGCGGCAAGCCCACGATGTTCATGTCGATTTTGATGTTCGGCGAACCGGGCGCCGACATCCTCTATCCGGATCCTGGCTTTCCGATCTACCGTTCGATGATCGAGTATACCGGCGCGCGGCCGATCCCGGTGCCGATCCGCGAAGAAAACAACTTCGCCTTCTCCGCCGAGGAAACGCTCAAGCTGATCACGCCGCAAACACGGCTCTTGATCGTGAACTCGCCGGCCAATCCGACCGGCGGCGTCACGGGAAAGCGCGAGGTCGACAAGCTCGTCGCCGGGCTGGAGAAGTTTCCCGACGTCGCGGTCATGTCGGACGAGATCTACGACCATATGGTCTACGACGGCGAGACCCACGTGTGCCTGCTGTCGTATCCGTCGATCCGCGATCGGCTGATCCTGCTCAACGGCTGGTCGAAGACCTATGCCATGACCGGCTGGCGGCTTGGCTACGCGATCTGGCCGGGCAAGCTTTACGATTACGCGCGGAAGCTCGCGGTGAACCTGCACTCCTGCGTCAATGCCTCGGCGCAATACGCGGGGCTTGCGGCGCTCAAGGGACCGCAGGACGACGTCGCCAAGATGGCGGCGGAGTTCGACATGCGGCGGAAGGTGGTGGTCGAAGGATTGAACCGCTTGCCCGGCGTGTCCTGCGCCACGCCCAAGGGCGCGTTCTACGCGTTCCCTAACATCAAGCGCACCGGCTGGGGGGCGAAGGCGCTGGCCACCGCATTGCTAGAGGATGCCGGTGTCGCCATCATCGGTGGTCCCGATTTCGGCGTTCTGGGCGAAGGTTATGTGCGCCTGTCCTACGCCAACTCGACCGAGAATATCCTGCGCGCGCTTGATCGCATGGGTGACTTCTTGACCAGCCGCAAGGCGGCCTAACGCACGACCGGAAGA
>CBFGVM010000097.1:0-11527 GCA_965652015.1 uncultured Alphaproteobacteria bacterium | reverse complement strand
AGGGTCTGACCGGATCACAAGCCCTTCCACCGGCAAGAATTAAAACAAAGTCTCCTGATCGCTGCAACGCGCTTGCCTCGCGGCACTTGGGAATCAAAGCTCGCCACGATAGTCCTAGCGGCATCCTCTTTTGGCCAAAAATCGCAAGCAAAGGTGGTTGGGTACGGATCGGCTACAAGGGAGAATGATTGTGTCGAGGATTGCTCGCATCCTTCCGTGCGTTGTGGTCGTGGCTGCCGTAGGGGCGACGGACGCACCGGTGATGGCCCAACTGAACCTCGACAGGGGCAAGTCTGCCGCGCAAATTTTCGCCGATACATGCAATGCCTGCCATCGCAGTCCGCGCGAGATCAAGCCGACCAGCGCCACATTTTTGCGGGATCATTATACCACCGGCCCGCGCGAAGCTGCGGCCATGGCTGCCTATCTTGCCTCGGTCGGAAGCGATACGCGGGCCGTTCAGCAGCGGCGTCCGCCCACACTGGGGGCGGGGCAAGTGCCCTCGCCATCGGCCGATCAGGGCAAGCCAGCGGATAGTCAGGCAGCGCAGGCGGGGAGCGGGCGCAGCACGGACGCGGCCAGACCTCGGCGTCCATCGGAGAGCGTCGAAACGGGGAGTCTCCCGATTGCTGCCGGGCAAGGCGGCGAAGGCGGGTCGGCGCAAGCTGCCGCGACAACGCCGGGGCGGCAATCCGCCGTTGAAGAGTTCGAGGAGTAGCGCGCCGCAGTCGGGAGCAACGCGCGGTTCATCGCCACTGGCGCCTTTGAGGGCGGAGACCGCAGCGCGAAAGTCATTCCGCGGGCCTGCGCAAACCCCCATTCTGTCGTTTTGCGGTCGCGTCGGCAGAAATCGACAGCGCTATTTCTTCTCCTCTTCGGCTGCTTGCGAGGTCTCAGTCGTGGCCTCATGCGCGCGCCGCGTCGCGATCGCCTCGGGTTCGAAGAAGGCTTCCGCCGCCGCTGCGGCAGCCGCAGCGGCTTCTTCGCCCTCCTCACGAGCGATAGTGATGTCCTCGCCTCGGGCGATCCGCTGCGCTTCGTCTGCGTTGCGCGCCACGGTCACGTTGATCGTCGCCTCGACTTCTGGGTGGAGTGAGATGGGCACCCGATGCAATCCGATCGTCTTGATCGGTGCATGGAGTGCTACCTGAGCCCGGCTGACCGCAAAGCCCGCGTCCGAGACCAGCGCAGCGAGGTCGCGGGGCGAGACCGAACCGTAAAGCTGACCACCCTCGGCCGCTTGGCGCAGCACCGTGAAGCTTTGGCCGTCAAGCCTTTGTGCGATTTTTTCCGCTTCTTTCTTTTGCTCGAGATTGCGAGCTTCCAACTCGACTTTCATATTTTCGAACCTGGAGCGGTTCTCCTTGGTGGCGCGCAACGCTTTGCCCTGTCGCAAGAGGTAGTTCCGCGCAAAGCCGTCCCTGACGCGCACGATGTCGCCCATTTGACCGAGCTTGGCGACGCGCTCGAGCAGGATCACTTCCATGACTGATCTCTCCATCGGTTGAGCATTGGGTCACGTTCGCAAACTGGGGGGGCCCCGCTTTCGTGCAACGCGATTGCGAATATGGAAGGCGGCTTCGGCAAGCCCCAGAATGGACATCGCCAAGAGCGGCCAGCCGAGGATAAGCGCGGCGGCGTAGACGGCCGCGAGTACGAAGGCGCGAGTGCCCATCCCGCGCGTGATCGCATGCAAGACGGCAAAGCCGAGCGTCGCAAACGCCATGAGCAGACTGGCCGCAAAGGCGCCCGAAAGTACGCCGGGGAGATCCGGCAAGAAGGAGGCCGCGAGCGCGGCCGCCAGCAGGGCGGGGCTCGCCGGTGGCAAGGTCAGTGCCGCCAAATCCGGCCAAGGGCGCTTGAGCCGGCCGGAGATTTTCACGATGCGGCCGGCGAGCCAGAGGTTGAGCAAGTTGGTGATGGTGGAAAAGACGGCCGCCGCCGGCGGAACAGCCACGACCAAAAGGTCGATTAGCGACGGGTCGCGCACCATACGCTCGTACAGCTTGCGCAAGGCGGCCTGTACGCTCTGTTGGTCCGTGCCGAAATTGGGAACGGCCGCGGCAATGGTGAGCGTGCCGATGACGGCGGCCCATAGCACGAGCCGGCCGGGCGGATACCATTCGAGCGTGCCGCCGCCGTTTGCTGCCGGTCGCGCAAGCAATGCCAAATAGCCGAGCCACCAGGCTCCAAATGCGATGACCGGGGCGGCGATGAAGAACGTGCCGGATAGAGCGGTGACCACCGCCGTCGCAACTGCGGCGGCAATCAACCCAGCTATGTGACTAAAGCCCAGCGCCGCGATGAGGATCGGCAACGGCGCGAGATAAAACAGAAAGACCGCCGCGATCGCCCCCGATACCACAGACGCAAACAGCAGCGCCGCTGCCGCGCCCGCTCCCACTCCGACCAATATGACTTGCATCATCTTCAGCTGTCCCGCTTCATCAGCGGTTAGAGACGGAACGGGGTCCGTCCCAACCATCGGAGGAGAGCAGACGAAAAGTCGCTCGTCTGCTTTGCTCGGCTCGTCCTCCGTCGTGTGCGCGCTGTCCTCTGCTAGCGGATCACGTAAGGCAACAATCCGAGAAAGCGTGCGCGTTTGATGGCGCGTGCCAGCTCGCGCTGCCTCTTGGCGGAAACTGCGGTAATCCGGCTTGGCACGATCTTGCCGCGCTCGGAGACGTAGCGCTGCAAGAGCTTGACGTCCTTGTAGTCGATCTTCGGCGCGTTGGCGCCGGAAAACGGGCAGGTCTTGCGCCGGCGAAAGAAAGGCCGGCGCGTTTGCGTTGGGGAGGTCGCCATGACTGTCACTCCTCCGTCGCCGTGACGGGCGAGGAGTCCTCCTCGTAGCTCTCGCGCGGCGGGCGGCCCTCGCGGTCGCGACGGTACTCGCCACGGTCGCGCTCACGGAAGCCGCCGCGATCCCGATCGCGAAAGCCAAAACCCCGGTCATCGCGCTCGCGGTCGCGATCGACCTTGCGCATCATCGCGGAGGGGCCTTCCTCGTGGTCGTGCACCCGAACCGTAAGATAGCGCAACACATCCTCGCTCAACCGCTCCTGGCGTTCGATCTCATTGAGGGCGGCCGGCGGCGCCTCGATGTTGAACAGAGTGAAATGCGCTTTGCGGTTCTTGCGCAGACGGTAGGCGAGCGATTTTACGCCCCATTGTTCGGTCTTGGCGACCTTGCCTCCCATCTGCTCGATGATGGCTTTGAACTGGGCGGTCAGCTCTTCGACCTGCTGCGCGCTCGCGTCTTGGCGCGTGAGGAAGACGTGTTCGTAGAGCGGCATCGATGCCTTTCCTTGTTTGGCGCTCGTTCCCCGGCGCAAAGCCCTTCGAGTCTTTCCGGGAAAGGCTCGAATGCTGCGAAGGCGGAAACACCGGACGCCGGACCATCATGTCCTGCCGCGCGGCATCTGGCCGAGCAGCCGACCGTTCAGTTCCCAGCCGGGATCGAGCGGAAGCGGCGTTATACGCAGTTCAGGCGAAAAGGCAAGGCGGCCGAGGACTTCCAGGACCCTAACCGCGACCGTGCCGCCGCTTGACAGGGGGGATCACGGGGTGTCTTAGGGCCGCGACCTCGGCAAGGGGAGGGAATGTCGTTCGCTTTTGTATTTCCCGGCCAAGGCAGCCAGGCGGTCGGCATGGGCAAGGCCCTCGCCGATGCATTTGCGCCGGCACGTGCGGTGTTCGAGGAGGTCGACGCGGCGCTCGGTGAGCGGCTCACAAGCATCATGTGGGAAGGCCCGGCCGAGACGCTGACGCTGACCGAGAATGCGCAACCCGCACTGATGGCGGTGTCGCTGGCGGCCATGCGCGTGCTGGAAGCCCACGCGGGCGTTGATCTCGCGCGCGATGCGCGCTTCGTCGCCGGCCATTCGCTCGGAGAATATTCGGCGCTCGCCGCCGCCGGCGCCCTCACCGTTGCCGACACCGCCCGGCTCTTGCGTCTGCGCGGTCGTGCGATGCAAAAGGCAGTCCCGGTCGGCACCGGCGCTATGGCAGCGCTGCTCGGACTCGACTTCGAGCAGGCGGCTGCGGTGGCGGCGGAAGCCGCGCAAGGCCAAGTCTGCCAAGCGGCGAACGATAATGGCGGCGGACAGGTGGTCGTTTCCGGCGACCGGGGGGCCGTCGAGCGCGCGGTCGAGATCGCCAAGGAAAAAGGGGCGCGGCGGGCCACGATGCTGCCCGTCTCTGCGCCCTTTCACTGCGCGCTGATGCAACCGGCAGCGGATGCCATGGCCGAGGCGCTGACGAGCGTCGCGGTGAGGCCGCCCGTCGTGCCGGTCGTCGCCAACGCCTTCGTGAAGCCGCTCAGCGATCCGTCCGAGATCGTGCGCGCACTCGTGGCGCAAGTCACCGGGACGGTGCGCTGGCGCGAATCGATCGCGTTCATGTCTGCGGCGGGCGTTACCATGTTCTATGAGGTCGGTGCCGGCAAAGTATTGAGCGGGCTCATCAGGCGCATCGTCGATGGAGCAGGGGCCGCCGCGATCGGGACGCCGGCCGATATCGCTATGTTCAGGCTCGACAAGGCATGAGTGTGAGGAGCGATCGATGTTTGATCTAGCCGGCAAGACTGCCCTCGTCACCGGGGCAAGCGGCGGAATCGGCAGCGCGATTGCGCGCGCGTTTCACCAGCAAGGCGCAACCGTGGCGCTTTCTGGCACGCGCCGGGACGCGCTTGATCGGCTGCATGGCGAACTCAAGGACCGCGCCCATGTGCTGCCGTGCAATCTCGCGGACAAGGACCAAGTCGAGGCGCTGGTGCCGAAATGCGAGGAGATCATGGGCAAGCTCGACATCTTGGTCGCCAATGCAGGGATCAACAAGGACAATCTCCTTGTTCAATTGCGCGACGAGGACTGGGACGACGTCGTCGCGATCAATCTGACGGCGACGTTCCGCCTCGCCCGCGCGGCGCTGCGCGGGATGATGCGGCGCCGCTTTGGCCGCATCATCGGTATCGGCTCCGTGGTCGGCATCACCGGCAACCCCGGTCAGGGCAACTACACGGCAACGAAGGCAGGTATGATCGGCATGATCAAGTCGATCGCTGCCGAATACGCCAAACGCGGCATAACGGCGAACTGCATCGCGCCGGGTTTGATCGCCACAGCCATGACCGACAAGCTCAGCGAGAAGCAGCGGGAGGCGATCCTCGCCCGAGTGCCGGCGGGCAGGCTCGGCGCGGGAGCGGATGTGGCGGCCGCTGCGGTCTTTCTGGCTTCGGAAGAGGCCGCTTATATCACCGGCCAAACCGTGCACGTGAACGGTGGAATGGCAATGATTTGAGCGTCATCGCCGCGCCGAGCCGGGTTCCCCGCTGCGGCGTAGCCGTGCTGGTCAAGGCATTTGAAGTATGGTAACCGGACTTCGGTTTGGCTGGGGCGGCATAACGGTTCCACTCGTCACAGGGGTCCGCTCGCGACCCGATGATCCGACGCCGGATACCACGCAAGCCCATACCGCAACGGCTCGGGGGCGCTGACCAATCGAGCCCATCAAAGGACGCGAGGTTGCAGCGATGAGTGATATTGGCGAGCGGGTGAAAAAGATCGTCGTCGAACATTTGGGCGTCGAAGCCGAAAAGGTGACCGAGAACGCAAGCTTCATCGACGACCTCGGCGCCGACAGCCTCGACACGGTCGAACTCGTCATGGCGTTCGAGGAAGAATTCGGTTGTGAGATCCCCGACGACGCGGCCGAAACGATCTTGACGGTTGGTGACGCCATTAAATTCCTAGAAAAGAACGCAAAAAGCTAAGCCCGCCCAGCGCGGGACGATCTCTCGCGACTTTCGTGATCGGACATTGCCTTGGCGCGTCGCGGCGTCGGGAGAATATGGTATTGGCTACGGGGCGAGGAGTTGAAGATGAGGCGCGTCGTCGTTACGGGGCTCGGCATGGTGACGCCGCTTGCTTGCGGCGTCGAGCCGACCTGGCAACGCCTCATCAAGGGTGAGAGCGGGGCCAGGCGCATCGAAACGTTCGACGTCTCCGATCTGCCGGCAAAGATCGCTTGTCAGGTTCCGCGTGGCGACGGCTCGAATGGCAGCTTCAATCCGGACCAATGGATGGAACCGAAGGAGCAGCGCAAGGTCGACGATTTCATCGTCTTCGCCATGTGCGCCGCGCGCCAAGCGCTCGATGATGCGGGCTGGAAGCCCCTAAGCCACGCCGATCAGATCAAAACGGGAGTGATGATCGGCTCGGGGATCGGCGGCCTTACCGGCATTGCCGAAACGGCGATCGTGCTGAAGGAGAAGGGACCGCGGCGGGTGTCGCCGTTCTTCATTCCCGGCCGGCTGATCAACCTCGCCTCGGGATATGTGTCGATCGCGCATGGCCTGAAAGGACCCAACCACGCCGTGGTAACCGCGTGTTCGACCGGAGCGCATGCCATAGGCGATGCCGCACGACTGGTGGCACTCGGCGACGCCGAGGTCATGGTGGCGGGTGGCGCGGAATCGCCGATCTCGCGCATCGGGATGGCTGGATTTGTAGCCTGTCGCGCGCTGTCCACGTCGTTCAATGATACGCCGGAACGTGCGTCGCGCCCTTACGACCGCGATCGGGACGGCTTCGTTATGGGGGAGGGCGCGGGCGTCGTCGTTCTGGAAACATACGAGCACGCCAAAAGCCGCGGCGCGCGGATCTATGCCGAACTGATCGGCTATGGACTCTCGGGAGATGCCCACCACATCACCGCCCCGGCCGAGGACGGCGATGGGGCGCTACGCTGCATGAAGGCGGCGATCAAGAATGCCGGCGTCTCGGCGGCGGAGATCGACTACATCAATGCCCACGGGACCTCGACGCCGGTCGGCGACGAGATCGAGCTCGGCGCCGTACATCGCTTGGTCGGCAACGCGGCAGCGCGCATGTGCATGTCCTCGACTAAGTCCTCGATCGGTCACCTGTTGGGTGCTGCAGGCGCAGTCGAAGCGATTTTCTCCATTCTCGCCATGCGCGATGGCATCGCGCCGCCGACTATTAATCTCGACAATCCGTCCGTGGAAACGGCGATTGATCTCGTGGCGCATCACTCGAAACGGCGCACCATCGACGTGGCGCTGTCCAACTCTTTCGGTTTCGGTGGGACGAACGCCTCGCTGCTCCTCCGCCGGCTTCGAGACTAGGTGGGGGAGCGCAGCCAGGCTGTGAGCGCGGCCCCTCTACGCATCACATCCTTTTCAATCGTTGATTGCTGGCGCATAAAATACGTCCCCATCTTTGGTGAACGTGTCTGATTCGCGGTTCCTACCTTTGGCCATATTCCCCTTTAATGTGTGCGGCCGCGATCCTCGGCCCGCGCCCATGGAGACCGGCAAAAAGACGTACTGACGCCTTGCAGGGCGCGAGGATGGATACGAGGATTGGATGTGGTGCGAGTAGCTATGGCGGGCGTCAACGGCGGAGATAGGCGGTGAAGTCGCAGAGCGCACCGCCGGGGGGAAATGGATCGCCCGATATGTCCAATCCGGCCCCGCCGGGGCGGGTCGTGCTCGGCGCAGGTGAGCCGCAGCCGCCGATATCGGGGCGGCCGGAGGGACTGGCCGGAGCGTTCATGGAGCCCAAACGCACCACCCCGCGTAGTCCGCGTGCCGCCTTGGAGCCCGACCATGTGCCGGCACCCAGCCGGCCCTCAAGACGCGCGCGCAATCCACTGGTGATCGTCGGCAATGCTGTTTTCACCGCTTTGGTGCTCGTTCTCTTGATCGCGGGCGGAGCCGTTCTCTTCGGCAAGAGCCGGTTCGAAGCGCCGGGCCCCCTACAAGAGGACAAGATCGTTAACATCCCGCCGCGCTCCGGGATGATGGAGATCGCGGATCTGCTCAAGCAGGAAGGGGTGGTCGACGCGCATCCCCTCGTCTTCATCGGCGGCGTGTTCGCGCTCAAGGCGCGCTCTGACCTCAAGGCCGGCGAATACCTTTTCCCAAAGCGGGCCAGCATCAAGGAGGTCGTGGAGACGCTCGTCGAAGGCAAGGTCGTGCAACACCAGATCACGATTCCCGAGGGCCTGACATCCGAGCAAATCGTCGCGCGGCTGCTCGAGAACGATATCCTCTCCGGCAACGTCAAGGACGTTCCCAGGGAGGGCAGCCTTCTGCCCGACAGCTACCATTTCCATCGCGGCTTCATGCGTGAGCAGATGATCCAACGTATGCGCCAGGCGCAAGAGCGGCTGGTGCGGGAAGTCTGGGAGCGTCGCAATCCCGATCTGCCAATCAAGACGCCCGAGCAGCTCGTCATTCTCGCATCGATCATCGAGAAAGAGACCAGCAAGGCCGAGGAGCGCACGCGCATAGCGGCGGTGCTGACCAATCGGCTCAAGCAGAAGATGAAACTGCAATCGGATCCGACCATCATCTATGGTCTCGTTTTCGGCAAAGGCGCGCTCGGTCATCCGCTGACCAAGAGCGAGATCGCTCAGCCGACGCCCTATAACACGTATGTCATCGACGGCCTGCCGCCCGGGCCGATTGCCAATCCCGGTCGCGCCTCCATCGAGGCCGCGGCCAATCCAGCGCGCACGAAGGAACTCTATTTCGTGGCGGATGGCACCGGCGGCCACGCCTTCGCTGAGACCTACGATCAGCACATGAAGAATGTCGCGCGCTTGCGTGCAATCGAGCAGGAGCACAAGGGAGAGCCGCCGGCTGCAGAGGTGCAAGCGCCGACTTCGCCGACGCGTCCGGCGCCGGCGCTGAGCCCGCTGCAGCGGACCAAGCGCAGCGCAAACGGCTCCCCCAAGGGCGCCGCGGGACCGCCGCAGTAGCGCGGTCGTAGCATGGCTGCGCCCTTGTGACCGCTTTTTCTCGCCGGTAAGGTCGCGCCGCGATTCACGCAAGCTCTTTCGTGGGTAGAGGCCGATGGCGCTGTCGAGCATGACCGGCTTCGCGCGTGGCCACGGCGTGAGCGGCCCCTATAGCTGGGCTTGGGAGCTCAAGTCCGTTAATGCCAAAGGCTTCGATTTGCGGCTGCGCCTGCCACCGGGGTGGGACGTGGTCGAAGGACCGGCGCGCCACTGCGCAGCCGAGGTACTGGCGCGCGGCACGGTGCATGGCACGCTCACGGTCGACCGGGTAGGCGTGGCACCGGTCGTGCGCGTCAACGAACCCGTGCTCGCGGCCGTACTGGCAACCATCAAGGGCTTGGCTGGGCGCGTGGATGCCGCCGCGCCGCGGCTCGACGGAATCCTATCGCTCAAAGGCGTGATCGAGGTCGTAGACGAGGACGAGCGCGAAGCAGATCGAGCCGCCGCCGAGGCGGCGGTCATCGCCGGTTTCCGTGCCACGGTCGCGGAGCTGGCCGCCATGCGTCGGCACGAAGGCGAGGTGTTGGGACACGTCTTGAGCCAGCGCGCCCAGGAAATCGCTGCGCTGACAGCACGCGCCGAAGCCGCGCCCGGCCGCCGGCCCGAGGCGATCAAGGCACGCATCGCCGAGCAGGTGACGATGCTGCTCGATGCTTCCGAGCGGTTTGACCCCGATCGGCTGCACCAGGAGGCGATCCTCATCGCCAGCAAAGCCGACGTGCGGGAGGAGCTCGACCGGCTCGCGTCGCACATCGCGCAGGTCAAGCGGCTCATCGGCGAGGGCGGGCCGATCGGCCGTCGGCTCGACTTCCTGGCGCAGGAGCTCAATCGCGAAGCGAATACATTGTGCTCCAAGTCGAACGACGTGGAACTGACCAATATCGGGCTCGAGCTCAAGAGCGTTGTGGAGCAGTTCCGCGAGCAGGTGCAGAATTTGGAATGAACCGATGGCGGCGAAGCCAGGTCAACAACAACAGGCCATCGCCCGCCGCGGGCTCATGCTGGTGTTGTCCTCGCCGTCGGGCGCCGGCAAGACGACATTATCGCGCAAGCTGCTCGAAGCCGATCCAGGGGTCGAGCTTTCGGTGTCCGTTACGACGCGCAAGCAGAGGCCGGGCGAGATCGACGGGCGCGATTATCATTTTATCGATGCAGCGCGTTTCGACGCGATGGTCAAAGGCGGTGAACTGCTGGAATGGGCGCAGGTGTTCGGCCACCGCTATGGCACGCCGCGGGCGCCGGTGGAGGCCGCGCTCGGGAACGGGCATGACGTTCTGTTCGACATCGATTGGCAGGGGACGCAGCAGCTTCGTGAAAAGGCGGACCACGATCTTGTCAGCATATTCGTGCTGCCGCCGTCCATGGCGGATCTGGAGCGACGGTTGCGGCGCAGAGCGCAGGATCCGGACGACGTGATCCACGCCCGCATGGCTACGGCGGCCGACGAGATGAGTCACTGGGCGGAGTACGACTACGTCGTGATCAATACGGACGTCGATCGCGCTTTTAGAGAAGTGCACACGATCCTGGCGGCCGAGCGCCTCAAGCGCGAACGGCAGACGGGGCTTTCCGATTTCGTCCGCCGGCTGCAGGCGCAGCTGTGATACCGCGCGGTGGGCGAAGAAGCGCCGCCGTGGGGTGATCGCGCGAGCGCAGCCACAGCCTTCGTCACTGCGCGGCAAAGGCCCGCGCCAGAGCGACGAAGCCTTCGACCGGGACATCTTCGGCTCTCGCCGTCGGCTCGATGCTCGCAGCCTCGAGCAGGACCAGCGGGTCGGTGCCGAGCGATTTCAAGCTTTGGCGCAGCATCTTGCGCCGTTGGCCGAACGCCGCTTCCACCACTCGCTCCAGCGCGCGGCGCTCGCAGGCGAGTGGATGTTCGCGCGGCACCAGCTCGACCAACGACGAGGTGACCTTCGTCGGCGGCACAAAAGCCGTGCCCGCAATGTCAAAGAGAATACGCGCCCTGCAGCGCCAACCAGCCAGGACGGAAAGGCGTCCGTAACTCTTGGAGCCGTGGGCGGCGACGACGCGCTCGGCGACTTCGCGTTGGAACATCAGAACCAGCCGATCGTACCAAGGCGGCCACGGCTCGAACGTCAGCCAGCGGACGAGGAGGGCAGTGGCAATGTTGTAGGGCAGATTCGCAACGATCCGCGCGGGGGCGCCGCCGACGAACGGACGCGGATCGATGTTGAGCGCGTCGCCGGCGACGATCTCGAGGCGGCCCGGGTATCGCACGGCGATCTGCTCCAGTGCCGCGACGGCGCGGTGGTCGCGCTCGATTGCGATCACCCGGCGAGCGCCTGCGACGAGGAGCGCGCGGGTGAGCCCACCCGGCCCGGGGCCGACCTCGACCACGTCGACGCCCTCGAGCGGGCCGGCCGCACGCGCAATGCGCGCGGTAAGGTTGAGATCGAGAAGAAAATTCTGGCCGAGCGATTTCTTGGCTCTCAGACCATGCCGACGAATCACCTCGCGCAGCGGTGGAAGATCATCGATGGCGCTCATGCGCGACGCGCGACTTGAGCGGATCGGGCACGCGTCGACAATCTTGCCGCAAGTCGAAGGGCTGCGATCAGACTCGTGGGATCGGCGCGGCCGCTGCCGGCGATGTCGAAGGCGGTGCCGTGATCGGGCGACGTCCGCACGAACGGCAAGCCCAGAGTGACGTTGACTGCGTGATTGAAGGCCAGCGTCT